>JADJWH010000008.1 GCA_016716465.1 Gammaproteobacteria bacterium | reverse complement strand
ATCCGCTTCGAGGCGGATGATGCCGCCGAAGTCTGAAGCGCGTGCAGAGGCCTTCCGGCGCGCCCTCCGCGCGATCGATCCGGGACACTCGGTACTGCTGTTCTGGAGTGTCGTCTTTCATATAGCGCGGCGCGCCTGGGCCTCACTATTTGCGCAGGTAGCCGCCGTAAGCTCGATGGAATTTGGGGTCAGAGTAAAACTCTGCCGCTGTTCCGCGCCTCGGCTTCGATACCGGCGAGTTTTACTCTGACCCCAAATTGCTGAGATACGCGCCTGATGACACTGACCGCCGATTCCGCCATGAACATCGCCTGGTGCTGACCGAGGCGCTGCCCTACATCCGCCGTTTCGCTGGCAAGACCATCGTCATCAAGTACGGCGGCAACGCCATGGTAGATGACGTCCTCAAGAGCGGTTTCGCCCGCGACGTCGTGCTGATGAAGCTGGTCGGCATGAACCCGGTGGTGGTGCACGGCGGCGGCCCGCAGATCGGCAAGTTGCCTGCGCGCATCGGCAAAGCAGAGCGAGTTCATCAACGGCATGCGCGTGACCGACAGCGAGACCATGGACGTGGTCGAGATGGTGCTGGGCGGCCTCGTCATCAAGGAGATCGTCGCGCTGATCAACCGCCACGGCGGCACCGGGCGGTCGGCCTCACCGGCGCGGACGGGCTTCGCTGATCCACGCGGCGCAAGATGACCTTACGCGCCAGGCACCGGAGATGGACGCCCGGAGATCATCGACATCGGCCACGTCGGCGAGGTCGCCAGCATCAACGCCAACGTCATCAACATGCTGGTGCAGAGCGACTTCATCCCGGTCATCGCGCCGGTGGGCCTGGGCGAGGACGGTCTGTCCTACAACATCAACGCCGATCTGGTGGCGGGGAAGGTGGCCGAGGTGCTGAAGGCGGAGAAGCTGATCCTGCTGACCAACACCCCCGGTGTGCTGGACAGGGACGAGCAGCTGATCTCTCGCGTCAACGCCCAGGATGTCGACCGCCTGGTCGCCGAAGGCGCCATCTACGGCGGCATGCTGCCGAAGGTGCGCTGCGCGCTGGAGGCGGTGCAGGGAGGCGCCCATACGGCGCACATCATCGATGGCCGCGTCGAACACGCGGTGCTGCTGGAAGTGTTCACCGACGAGGGCGTGGGGACGCTGATCCGGCGCTGAGGAATTTGGGGTCAGAGTAAAAACTCTGCCACCGTTCCGCGCTCCGACTTCGATACTTGGCGAATTTTTTACTCTGACCCCAAATATTTGAGGCCGTGGCGAGTCAGGGCTGCTGGTTGCGTTCCGCCTCGAGCCGCTTGGCCTGCAGCTGTTCAAAGCGCGCGATATCCTCGGCGGCGGTTTTCGAGGTCCCGACGTTCGTCGCGCCGTTCCTCAATGTAGCGACGCTGGTCTTCCATCTGCTGGTCGATGTCGCGGATCTCCCTCCTCGAGTTTCGCGTCATCTCGCCGCCCCGTTCATTCTCGGCCGCTCTGCTCGCGAGCGCGTCACGCCGGGCGCCCAGTTTTTCCAGGACCGAATCGGCGAGCGTGATGGAGGAGTCGATGCTGCCCAGATTGGCGTCGTACGCCGCCTTGACCTGGTCCCGCGTCTGGTAGGTTTCGATCAGATACTGGTCGCGAATCGCATTCCGGCGCTCCGCTTCCTGCGCCGCCGCCTGTTCCTGCGCGCGCCGCCGCTGTTCCGCGCGCTCCTGCGGATTTCCAGCGCGGCGTCGACCTGTTTACTGACCTGGCCCTGCTTGTCCAGCTGCTCATAGGAACGGTGGATCTCCGCCGGGGGGATGGTATCCCCATAGTGGACGCGGCCCTGCTCGTCGGTCCATTTGTAGGCGGCGCCGTGGGCCTCCGTGGCGGCCAGGCACAGACACAGGAGGATCGCCGCCGGGTACGGGCGCCGGGGTATACTCGAGGCCGGCCACGCGGAATCGCGGGGGCGGGACGGCCGGGTGATGAACGGACGAGGCGATGATTTCATCTGAGTGTGTGCCATGGACTGGCTGAGCCAGTTGATCCTGTTTGCCATATCACTCCTGGCGAACATGTTCTCGGCCCTGTCCGGGGGTGGGGCCGGGCTGATCCAGCTGCCGGTGCTGATCTTTCTGGGCCTGCCCTTCGGCATGGCGCTGGCGACGCATAAGATAGCAACCGTCGCCTTGGGTATCGGCGCGACGCTGCGGTATCTGAAGGCCGGCGGGGTGGAACAGCGCTTCGCCGGCTTCATGCTCGCCGCCGGTCTGCCCGGGTGGTGCTGGTGCGCGCCTGATCCTGCAGGTGCCCGACCGGGCGGCTCAGGTCACGCTCGGCCTGCTGACCCTGGGGCTGGGGGTCTATTCCTGGTTCAAGCCGGACCTCGGTCAGGAGCACCGCCCGCGGCACCGCGACCGGCGCGGGTACCTGATCGGCGGGGCGGGCCTGTTCCTGATCGGGATCGTCAACGGCTCGCTGTCCTCCGGCACGGGCCTGTTCGCGACGCTGTGGCTGATCCGCTGGTTCGGGCTGGATTACAAACGCGCGGTCGCCTACACGCTGATCCTGGTCGGCCTGTTCTGGAACGGTGCCGGCGCGCTGACCCTCGGCCTGCAGGCCACGGTCCGCTGGGACTGGCTGCCCGCTCTGCTGCTCGGCTCACTGATCGGCGGCTACCTCGGCGCACACATCGCGATCGCGCAGGGCAACCGGCTGATCAAGCGGGCGTTCGAGGTGGTGACGTTGCTGGTGGGGTTGAAACTGGTGATGGGGTGAGGGGGCGATTATATTGGGAGATGACGGGTGATGTGTTTGCGGATGAAAGACGATGTGTTTTATGCGGCCACCGCTATGCGAAACAATGAATTGAAGATGGCGCGGAGGTGTTATGCGGCGAGCGGCTGGATTTATACATCACTGATGACGTCGAATTGTAGTTAGGGTAGGTATCCCCATGAAGATTTTACTTACGATGTTTATAGCGCTTTCTGTAATGTTGCCATCCCCGCGTGGAGCAATGGCAGAAGAATTGAACTGTGACCAATTTTTAGAAGGTAGCACCCCTTGGGCTTCCTGCAAAAATTACAACGCATCAGTGGTCGCCGACAAAGACTTGAATGATGCCTATCGAAATCTTATGACTGTGATGAACAAACCAGCTTGGCGAGAAGCCAAGAAGAAGCTAATTGCAGCTCAACGAGCATGGATAGTTTTTAGAGATAGGGAATGTGAATTTTCGCAGGAACTTATTGGCGGTTCTAATCATGTAAATCAAAGCGAATGTATAGCGGATATGACAGAGAAGCGCGCTGAATATATCAAAGGCCTATATGAAAGTTATAAATAGGAACACCCTAACCCTACGCTCAAGTTTGCTCCCTCCGGTCGCTGGGACGCGCCTTCGGCGCGCCCCTTAGCTGCACGTTATGCCTATTAGAAAAGGGAGCGGCAATGTCGAGAACTAGAATAACCGTGGCCACGGTTGGACACATGCCCGCCGATTTCAACAGGCAAAAGATAAAAGAGTGGGAGTCCTCAGTATTTGAAATAGCCGATGGAATAGAAAGCTATTCGCTTACCTGCGATTCTGACGGCTATGGGTGGGAGTTTACCGACAAGGCCTTGGAGGAAGTTCTGCCGAATAAATTCAATGGCGAATTCCTAATTGCCATCGTGAATGTACCAATTGAGCTTAATTGGTATTCGCGTCGACTCTCCGCGAACAGGGTAGTTTTCTCGTTTCACGAGATCAAAGAAATTCTCAGATTCTCCAACATCACCCTTGAGAACGTTATCTATCGGCTCCTTTATGCGTATACGCTTCTGTATAAACGGAGCGGCAATCGCATACCAGAAACCGCAGAACACACCTACTTCACTCATGACGAGACACGTGGTTGTCTGTTCGACATGAACGGAATTAAAACCGATGTCGTCTACTCGTGTCACGACCCAATTATTTGCACAGATTGCGTCGAGCGGCTTAGGCGAGAGAAA
Organism: Gammaproteobacteria bacterium; assembly: GCA_016716465.1. Classification (NCBI taxonomy): domain Bacteria; kingdom Pseudomonadati; phylum Pseudomonadota; class Gammaproteobacteria; species Gammaproteobacteria bacterium. Next base: position 6,031 of record JADJWH010000008.1, on the reverse strand, counting down.
GTGTCTGATGAAACAATTGCCCAATGTCAGACTGAGATAAAACGAATCCGAAAGGCGCTGTTTTACCGGATGACAGACTTCATTAAGCAACATCCACTGTGGTCATTGGCAATCTCTATGGCGACAGCAATCATTTTAAATGTGCTTGGCTCCTATGTGTACGAAGCAATCAAGTAATAGGCATAACACGTCGCTCAACCTGACTCGCTACGTCGGCGCTTCGCGCCTCGTAGCTCGCAGGTTAGCTCTGCGTTAGGTGTCACAACCAGGAGGAAGGACATGAAGCTTGAAGATTCACCACCCGCACTTAAGGCGCTAGGTGAAAAGGCGCTCGCGATTTGCGAATGGCTGGCTGGAGAGCCGGCCATCTACCGAGCCAACTGGTATAAGGTCGGGTCCCCGATTTTCGCTGAGCTCTATCTCATTGGTGAGGCCGCGAAGAAAAATCCGGCCAATAGCATTCGCATCACTGCAGCAGTACACAGCGCCGAACTCGAAGCCGTGTCCCATGGGCTGGGGAACAATATGCACGGCCATGCAGTGCCGGAGTTTGTGGTGAAGAGCGGAGACGCAGATAGCTTTGCAGACTTTCTCGTATTTATTGGGCAGGCTTTCCGTGCAAGGCGTGACCGGTCGGGGAGATAGGTGAGGAAAGGGGTCAGTGCCCTTTTTTGTCTTTTCTGGAGTAACGTTGCCCGGATGAAGCGTAGCGGAACCCGGGGATGGACTTGGTAAATACTCCCGGATTCCGACGCCTTGCGCCTTCATCCGGGCTACATTTGATTTTTCAGGCGGTGGCTTTTGCGCCGTATTCCTTCCGATAGGCCTCGATGCGCTCCAGCACCGGCCCCAGATCGTCGCGTTTCGACAGATAGCGGATCAGTGTATCCAGATTGGCGATGCTGACCACCTTGATGCCGAACTGCGACTCGACCTCCTGGATGGCCGACTGCGTGTTCTTGCCGCGCTCCTGGCGGTCGAGCGAGATGGCCACGCCGGCGACGGTCGCGCCGGAGTTACGGATGATGTCCACCGATTCGCGCACCGAGGTGCCGGCGGAGATCACGTCGTCGATGATCAGCACGCGGCCCGTCAGCGCGTGGCCGACGATGATGCCGCCCTCGCCGTGGTCCTTGGCCTCCTTGCGGTTGAAGGCGTAGGGGACGTTGACGCCGTGGCGGTCGCTGAGCGCAATCGCGGTGGCGACGACGAGCGGGATGCCCTTGTAGGCCGGGCCGTACAGCATGTCGAAGGCGAGGCCGGAACCGCGGATCGCCGCCGCATAGTAACGCCCCAGCTCGGCGATGGCGTCGCCGTCGTCGAACAGTCCGCTGTTGAAGAAATACGGGCTCAGGCGGCCCGACTTGAGGGTGAACTCGCCGAAGCGCAGCACGCCGCGGGCGATGGCGAAGTCGAGAAAGGCCTGCTGGTAGTCCTGCATCGATCACTCCTGGGTTCCGTGTCCGCGCTATTCTAGCGGGCCGGCGCCGGCGGGGGAATCGCGGACCTCAGGCATCGGCGAAGTGACGTTCCTCCTCGGCCGAGAGCTGTTGCCCCGCATCGAGGCCGCAGCGGAACGGCGCGGTCTGGGTTGCCGGGATGTGTTCGTTCTTGCGCTGCCCGGACGTGACCGGGTCGATCAGCAGGCCGATGTCTCCGCCGATGTCCAGGACGCGGAAGGTGTACACGCTCAGGGCGGGAAAGGCGCGGGCGAGGTAGCCCAGGCCCGGGGGCGCCTCCGGCGCGAGCAGCACGAGGCGAAGGTCACCGTCCGCGAGCCTGCCGCCGTCGCCCTGGAACAGCGCGGGATAGAGCCGGTACAGCAGGCCGCGGTTGTCGCCCAGCCGTTCCACGGCGAGCAGGCCCGCGAGCAGCGCGCGGCCGCCATCGCGGGCATCGAAGCTGACCAGCGCCGGGCGCCGGTTCGCATCCAGACACAACAGATGCCTGCCCTCGAACGGAAGGTCGTCGGTGACGACCGAGGAATCCTCGCCGAGGACATGCGGCAGCGCATCCACGATCAGTTCGCGCAGGATCTGTTCGGACGTCAGCGCGAGGGTCTTCAACCGCATACCCATGGGGCCTCCTGGTGCGGCGGTCGCGCCGCCGGATCTGACGCGTTCGTGCTGCGCAAATCGGCCAGCAGCAGGCGCGCGATATCGTTGAGGGACGCCTCGTCCTCGCCGCGTGAGCGGCCGGCGGCGAGATACGAGTAGCTGACGAGGTCGATGCCGAGAAAGCGCCGCGCCGCGGACGCGAAGCGGGTGAAGCCCACCGAGGCTTCGTCGCGCGTGCGGGCGCCCGTCAGCGTGGCCCCGATCACGGGTATCGGCGCCAGCTGCGCCAGCGCCTTGAGCATCAGATAGGCGGAGCGCATGCCGCGGGCCTGCAGCGGGACGCCCAGCAGGACGAGGGCGCAGGGCTGTGCGTCTGTCGGCGGCGCCGTGACCAGCATCAGATCGGGGCGCGGTCCGCGGCGCAGTCTTGCCAGCATGTCCTCGGTGCCGGTTTCAGGCAGTGCTTCCTCCACTGTTGAGCTCATGCCGGGATCTCGGTATACCAGCTCGAGCAGACTCGCGGTCGTATCGGCGACAGCAACCGGGACGCCGCGTGCGGCCAGCGCGCGGGCCAGGCCGTGGACGGGGAGGGCATCGGCATCGCCCGCGATGCCGAGCACGGCGATGCGCGCGGGCGCCGGCCCTTCATCGAGAAAATGGCGGCTGATCCGTTGCAGCCGCTCCTTCGGGCCGGCGTCCTCCAGGCCGCGTGTCATGCGGGCACGAGCTGTGGGACGTCCTCCACGTCGAGCACGGAGTTGATCTCGCCGTACTCATTGGTCACGAAGCGCGGGTTGGTGGGGTCGGCGCGCCATTCCCCGTTGACGACCAGGCGGTACTGATAGCGTCCGGGACCGACGCGCAGGGTCTTGATCAGCACGTCGTCATGGCGTTCCGTCGTCACCCCCTGGTCGGGCGCCCAGCCGTTGAAATCGCCGGCGATCCGGATGTCGATCCCGGCGGGTCCGTGGAAGATCAGGCTGATCTCCCGCGCATCGCCCGTCTCAACCTCCGGTTCCGCGCCGGCGGGGACGGCAAGGGTATCGTCCTCCGCGTCAGGCCCGGGTCGGACATGCGGCGGGGTGTGCGCATGGAGGCGCAGGATCTCCGCGGCCAGGGCGCGGTAATTGTCGCTCGCCACCGAACCGGGCAGATGATCGATGATGGGAATCCCGCGCGCCGCGGCCTCCTTGAGCCGTACCGTATAGTGAATGCTGACCGGGAGGATCTCGTCACCGAAGCGCTCCTTCAGGCGCTGCAGCGTGTCCTGGGTGAAACGGGTGCGGTGATCGACCAGGTTGGGCAGTATCCGTACCGGTATGTCGAGCTCGTATTTTTCCGCCAGCAGTTCGATGGTGTCGCGCAGGCGGTCCACCCCGTCCAGCGCGAACACGCTCATCTCCACCGGGATCAGCACAAGGTCGGCGGCGCGCAGGGCGTTGAACGAGAGCAGTCCGAGCGTAGGCGGGCAGTCGATGACGGTGAAATCGTATTTCGGCGGCAGGCCCTCCAGATGCTGGGCCAGCTGGCGTTCCCGGCGGGGCAGATCCGCCAGCAGGTGCTCGATCGCGGCGAGCGATATGGTCGAGGGCACCAGATCGACGCCGGGGGTCACCGCGGGGATGATGACCTCGCGGAGGTCCGCTTCCTGGATGAAGACCTCGTACAGTCCATTCACATTGGCGCACTGTTGTCCCAGTCCCAGCGAGGCGTGTCCCTGGGGGTCGGTATCGACCAGCAGTACGCGCTGGCCGTTGCGTCCCAGTGCGGCGGCCAGATTGATGGCGGCGGTGGTCTTGCCGCATCCTCCTTTCTGATTGGCGATGGCGATCGTGATCATGTGTCGGTGTCCCTCCACCCGTGTCGACGGCATTTATGGACAGAAAAAAAGCGGCGCCGGGGCCGCTTTTTCTGTCGTACCATTTCCGGTCGCTGCATGTTCGACTGAGGATGACCGCTGTCTGGCGCGTGCTGCGGGTCATCGGCCGTCTGCGTAGGCAATGGCCGGAGGTGCTGTGGATTGCGGACGGGCGAGCGCCTCCCTGGCGGTGCGACCGGTAGTGTGCCTGCGTTCCGCCTGGGTGGCGGGATTACGGTACGGTCCGGCGGAGATCCGCCGGACCGCGCCGGTTTCCCCGATGGACATCCTTGCCCGGGGAGAAACTCGGGTAACCTCGTGCGCCCGACGCGCGGCCGGGTCGGGTGTGAGGTGGTATACGGGAGTTCGGGTGATGGGCGGTGGTGACTGCGGCGTCGCCATGCCTGGGGGGAAGCTGTCCCCGGGACCTTATCCTCGTCGCCTCGGCAGTCGTGCCGGGACCGGATCAGTCCAGTGCGTGCGGGTGTATGACGGCGGAGCGCGACCGTTTCATCCCCCTCAGCCCCCTCTGCGGGGAGCGCTGATCGGTCTAGTGTGAAATGAAAATTTCAGATGTCAAGCCATCCGGCAAAATTCCCGCATCTTCCAAATTCACGCGGCGCGCCGGCTCCAGTATCATCGGGGCCTTCGACAGTTGTAGGGATGGCATCGATGCATCATCACCCTGAATGCCAACGGCATACGCTCGGCGGCCCGCAAGGGCTTTTTCCCCTGGCTCGCGCGGCAGGACGCCGACGTGGTCTGTCTGCAGGAGACCAAGGCGCAGGAGCATCAACTGAACGACGAGCTGCTGCGTCCGGCGGGATATTCCGCCTATTACCACGATGCGGAGAAGAAGGGTTACAGCGGCGTGGCGCTCTACTGCCGGCGCGAGCCGGACCGGGTCACGATGGGGCTCGGCTGGCCGGACATGGACCGCGAGGGGCGTTTCATCCAGGCCGATTTCGGTGCGCTCAGCGTGATCTCGCTCTATCTCCCGTCGGGCTCCAGCAGCGAGGAACGCCAGGCGGTGAAATTCGATTTTCTGGAACGCTTCGTGCCGGTGCTCAAGGGTTTCCGCCGCCGGAAGCGCGAGTATGTCATCTGCGGCGACTGGAACATCGCACACACCAAACTGGACATCAAGAAATGGCGCGGCAAACAGAAGAAATCCGGCTTTCTCCCCGAGGAGCGCGCCTGGATGGATCAGTTGTTCGGGCCGCTCGGCTTCGTCGACGCCTTCCGCGTCGTCAATCAGGAGGCGGACCAGTACACCTGGTGGTCCAATCGCGGTCAGGCCTGGGCCAAGAACGTCGGCTGGCGCATCGACTACCAGGTAATCACGCCCGGACTGAAGGACCGGGTCAGGCAGGTGTCGATCTACCAAGGACGAGCGCTTTTCCGGATCACGCCCCGCTGACCATCGACTACGAGGGCGGGCGCAATGCGCAGCCCGGATGAGCGTAGCGGAATCCGGGTGCAATGTCTACAAGGAGGATTCCCCGGATTTCGCGCTTCGCGCCTGCATCCGGGCTACATCGACGTTTGTCAGCGCGTCACGCAGCGCTGCCACCACCGCGCGGGTCACTTGCGGCGCTGACGCGGTTGTCCGCGCGATCCCACAGGGGATCGCCTGCATGTTGCCGTAGGACGCGTGCGTTCTCGAGCGTGTGCCCGCGGGCAAGCGGTCAGGGCGGCCGCTTCGTCCGCATCGAACGCGCCCGCTTCGTAGCTCACGACGTCCGGCAGATACTGATGGTGATAACGCCGTAGCCCCACCCAGTCCAGGCGGCGGGTCGCCGCGCTGAAAGTCGAGCGCGGCCAGCGCACCATGGTGATGATGCGGCTGCCTCCCGGCGTGCCGAGGATCGCGATCCGGCGGCCGTCGTCGGGTAAGGTCGGCGTCATGCTGAGAGCGGCCGCCGCCCGGCGCGATGGCGTTGGCTGCGCGCCGAGCCAGACCGTAGGAATTGCCCACCCCGGTTTGAGGGAGGAGTCGTCCATCTCTCGTCGTTGAGCAGGATCCCGGTGCCGGGCGGCATGGAAGGCGGCGCCGAAGGGGAGATTGAGTCGACAGTGTCGCGGCTACGCGGTTGCCGGCGCGATCGAGGATCGA
>JADJWH010000007.1:122500-226430 GCA_016716465.1 Gammaproteobacteria bacterium | reverse complement strand
GGCGCGCGGCGCGGAGGCTGCCCACCCGCATCCTGACGTGCGCTTCCCGCTCGAGGCCGAGGCCGGCGCAGCCCCGAGGTCTCCCGGAGCCGAACGCGGTGCGCTTGGTTCGGCCTTCGATGAGATCGCCGCCCTGGGCGGCGGACCGTCGATCGGGCGCATGGTGGCGAAGATCAGCGCGCGGGCGCGCGCCTGAATGCTTAACTGCGCGGTTTGCGCGCGGGGAAAATCGGCATAATTGGCGGTTTCCTCGCGCGCGCAGCGGCCACGCCGGGCCGCGACCCACGCGCGGCTTTCGATCAACGAACCAGGCACGGGCGCATCCAGGTGGATCATCTGATGAGTACCTTACCCGACTCCCGGTCACCTTCGAAACGCGGCGAAGGGGCCTGGTTGTGGGATACCCGGGGCAACAAGTATCTGACGCGCCGAGCGGCATCGCCGTGCGGCTTCCTGGTCATGCGCACCTCGCCGTGAGCGCGGCGCTGGGCGAGCAGGCGGGCCGCCTGATCCACACCTCCAACCCGTACGGCGTGGCACTACAGGAATGGCTGGCCGACGCGCTGACCGCAGGTCGCCGGCACGGGATCGCGTCTTTCTTTCTGCAATTCCGGCGCGGAAACCGTCGTGAGGCTGCCATCAAGCTGGCCCGCCTCTACGGTCATCGCCGCCAGATTGCGCAGCCCGGCGATCATCGTCGGTGAAAGAGCTTCCACGGGCGCAATCATGGCTACCCTCTCCGCCACTGGAAAACCGCAAGGTGCAGGCCGGATTACGCCGCCGCGGGTGCAGGGCTTCATCCGCGTGCCCTAAAGCAACGATCGTCGAGGCCCCGTACGCGGTGGTAGCGCAACGCGCTGCAGGCGGTCGCCGTGCTGGTCGAGCCGATCCAGGGCGAGGGCGGCATCACGACCCCGCTGACGATTAACTCGCGTAACACATCCGGCGAGCTGTAAAGCACCCGGCACGGCTTACGATGCTCGACGAGATCCAGACCGGCATGGGGCGCACGGGACGCTGGTTCGCCTACCAGCACCACGCTCTGTACCCGGACGTCATCGCGGTGGCAAAGGGCCTCGCCAACGGCGTGCCGATCGGGGCCTGCCTGGCGCGCGGCGCCGCGGCCGACGTCTACCAGCCGGGGAATCATGGCTCCACCTTCGGCGGCAACCCGCTCGCCTGCAGCGCCCGGGTGGCGGTGTTCCCCGACCATGCGCACCGAGCGCCGGAACACCAACGCGCGGCGAGCCCCGGGCAACGCCTGCTCGACGGTCTGCGCGACACTGGCCGCTGCGAACTTCGTCGCGGACGTCCGCGGCTGCGACTGGATGTCTGGCATCGAACTCACGCGCCGTCGACCCCACCTGCCGGCGATCGGCCTGAGCGCGGCATCCTGTTCAGCGTGCCGGAGAAGGTGATCTGCCTGCCGCCGCCGCTCATCATCAGGCATTGCTGTGAGGCGGACGAGATCGTCTCCGTATCGGCGTCTGTCCGGGAAGACGCGGCGCGCGCCGCCTGGATCGCGTCCACACGCGCATGACCCTGCCCCGTCATTTCCTCACGCCGTTTCGACCTGACCTGCGCAACTGCTGGCCTGATCCGGCGACGCGCGCGAACTCAGGGCGATGCAGTACCGCGGCGATCTACGAACCGCTCAAGAATCGCGTGCTCGGCATGGCGTTCGCGAAATCCTCGACGCGCGCGTCCCGGTCTCTTTTCGAGACCGCGATGATCCATGTTCCCGGCGGGCGGCGCCATCTTCCTGTCCCTGCGGACACCCAGCTCGGACGCGGCGAACCGGTGGAGAGGACACGGCGCGCGTGCTGTCACGCAAATGGTGGATGCCACCTGGCGTTGCGCACCAATACCCAGGAGATGCAGCAGCGCTCTGCCGCGCATTTGCGCGTCCCGGTCATCAAGGCCTGTCAGGTCTGCATCCCCCCCGCCAATGCTGGCGGCATGCAGACCTTCTTCGAGCTGCGGCGACATCCGCAGCAAGTCCGTGGCCTGGATCGGGACGGCAACAATATGTGCCTACTACATCCATGCCGCGCGCCGCTTTCGGTTTCCAGCTGCGCATCGCCGCCCGGAAGGCTACGACCCGACCATCCTGGACGACCGCGACAACGCGGCCATCGTCCGGCCACGGACGGACCGTGGCGGCGGCGGACGGCGCCGATCTCGTCGTCACCGACGTCTGGGCCAGCATGGGCCAGGAAGAAGAGGCCCAACAGCGAGCAGGCCTTCGCGTCCTTCCAAAGTGAACGCCGCCGTGATGCGGCGCGCGCGCCCCGACGCGCTGTTCATGCACTGCCTGCCGGCGCACCGCGGCGAGGAGGTCAGCGCCGAGGTCATGGACGGACCCCGGAGCGTGGCCTGGGACGAGGCGGAAAACCGCCTGCATGCCCAGAAGGCACTGCTCGAATTTCTGCTGGCAAGCCGGTCTGAATCACGCGTGGTTGGGCACGGTGCCGTGTTCTCGTAGCCCGGATGGAGGCGCACAGCGCCGGAATCCGGGAGCAGATTATCCCCGGATTCCGCTGCGCTTCATCCGGGCTACGACAATGAAGCCCGATACGCCGGTCACTAGACTGGTGGTGGAGCCGTGCTGATTCACGTAGGGCGGCACGGTGTCTGCGCCCACGCGGAAACAGGTCATGCATTCGGTGGGCACAAAAAATACCGTGCCCACCCTACGGATTGATCACCGAAGCACAGTTATGCAGGTTGGGCTGACAACGTGAAGCCCAACACGAGAAGCTGCAGGCGGATTCTCCCACAACATGACCGCTCATTTCCATGCCCCGGATTCCATCCGCAACCGGATTATCCTGAACCGATGCCGCGGCAACTGGAAATCACGGACCTGCGTGCCGCTACGGCGATCATGCCGTCATCGACGGGCTGACCCTAGCCATCGAACGCGGCGACATCGCCTGCCTGCTCGGCCCTAGCGGCTGCGGCAAGACGACCGTGCTTCCGCGCCATCGCCGGCTTCAGGCCGGTCCAGCGCGGCGAGATCACCCCTGAAGGGCGCCGTCGTCTCCCGCCCGGGACGCCTGACGGCCCCGGAGAAGCGGCGACTCGGCATGGTGTTCCGGACTGCGCCCTGTTCCCCGCACCTCAACGTCCACGACAATGTGATCTTCGGCCTGCGCGGCCGGAGCAAGGCGGAACAGCGCAGGATCGCCGGCGAGCTGCTGAGGTCATCGGCCTGTCCGGTGTTGAACGGCGCTACCCGCACGAACTCTGGCGGGCAACAGCAACGCGTCGCGCTGGCGCGGGCGCGCCGTCCCCGGATCTGATCCTGCTGGACGAACCGTTCTCCAACCTCGACCGTCGAGCTGCGCGAACGGCTCGGAAAGGAGGTCGGCGAGCTGCTCAGGTCCCGCCACAAACGGCCCTGCTGGTGACGCAACACCAGCAGGAGGGCTCGCGCTCGGCGACCGGGTCGGCATCGCGAAGGATGGGCGCCTCATCAGTGGGACACGCCGTTCAATCTTTATCATCAGCCGGCGAACCGCTTCGTCGCGGGATTCATCGGCAATGGCGTCTTCGTGAAGGGCATGCTGACGGCGGCGAACGCCGTCCAGACCGGCTTCGAGCGCTGCGGGGACGGCAGGCCTACCCCTGGCCCGTGGGCACCGCGGTCGACGTCCTGCTGCGTCCGGACGACATCGTCCCCGACCCCGAGGGCGAACTGCGGGCCGAGATCGTCCAGAAGGCGTTCAAGGGGGCGGAGATACTCTACACCCTGAAGCTGGCCACCGGGATCAACGTGCTGTCACTGTTTCCCAGTCACCGCGACCACGCGGTCGGTGAACAGGTACGGCTGCGGGTGTGCGCCGAACACGTGGTCGCGTTCGCCGCCGAGTGACGGCGGGACGGCAAGGCTGATCGGGGGACGTAGGTTGGGTTGAGCAAAAGCGAAGCCCGACATCGTCGGAAATCGGCTCGTTATTCGTTGGGCTTCACTGCGTTCAGCCCAACCTACGAGAACGCGTGGTAGCCCGGATATGGCGCAGTGGAATCCGGGAATCGACCGGAACATTCCCGGGCCGGCGCGATGCCGGCCCGGGGCATATCAAACCTTCAGGGCAGCTGCGCGGAGAGGTACTCCGACACCGCCTTCACTTCGTCGTCGGAGAGCTTCTTGGCGATGTCCGCCATCATGCCGCCGGGATCGTTCTTGCGGGTGCCGGCGCGGAAATCGTTCAGCTGCTTGGTGATGTAATCGCGATGCTGACCGCCGATGCGCGGAAACTGCGTGATGTTGGCGGCCTTGCCCTTGCCGCGCTCACCGTGACAGTGGACGCAGCCATAGACGCCGGATTGCATATTGCCCTCGTTGAACAGCTTCTCTCCCTTCTTCATCAGGTCGGCATTGACCGGCATCAGGGGGTCCTTCGCCATCTTCTTGCTGGCGAAGAAAGCGGCGATATCCTTGGCATCTTCCACGCTGGCCACCGTCGCCGCCATGCCGGCCATGGTGTCGTTATTCGCGCGCAGGCCGCTCTGGAAATCCCGGACCTGTTTGACGATATAGCCCTCATACTGCCCCGCCAGACGCGGGAAGTCGGCGGCGGGGCTGTTGCCGTCACCCCCGTGGCAACCCGCACAGAGTGCGGCCTTGGCCTCACCCGCGGCGGCATCCCCGCCCTCGAACGCGGCGAACGCGTTTCCAGAGCCGATCGACATCACCGCACCCGCTAATACCCCGCTGAACACAACGCGCATCTTGGCCATGAAATCCAATTCCATAATTTTACCCGCCTGTTTTTATAGATTATTGGACCGGTATCCTCTGTCGGGACACTTCTGGCATAGCCCTTGACGAGAATAGGACCCTCCGAGAGCTTACAAGGATAACACAATCATTTCCCATGAAAAGTCATTGTCGGACCGGACACGCGACCGCCGCCCGGCGCGCGCCGGAGGCCCGGGGCATACGCGGTCGCCAGGGCCAAACATATTCCGGGTCAGTAGCTTGCGGTCGGGCACTTCATGCCGGGGCCCGGGCGGAGATCCTAGCGCGTACGAGCACCACCAGCGCCGACACAATCAGGCCGAACAGGAGCCCGAGGAGGATGAGCGGGGCGCGCCGGGGAGAGGAGATCTCCTGCGGGGGCACGGCCGGATCGATTACCTTGAAGGCGTATTCATCGAGCGATTTCGCCACCATGATCTTCTTGATCTTCGCCTCGATCAACTGATAGATCGCCTGCTGCATCTCGACCAGGCTGGTCTCGGCGAGTTGCTCCTTCAGGTAGGTGATGCTGGTCTCCGCCTCCCGGATCGCCTCCGCGCGCCGCTCGGCGTTGATCCTCTGCACCAGGCGGTTGGCCCATTGCGCCGCCAGGTCCGGATCACGCCACTCGATCGTCAGGTCACCAGTCCGGTCTTGACGTCCTTGCTGACGAAACGCACCTTGCGGTTGAACGTCTGATAGGCGTCCCGCCGTCGGATCTCCGCGTCCGTCTTCCAGGTCCCGCGCGCGCCGTCCCAGCGTTCGGAGAAGAGCACGGGCATCAGCTTCTCTTCGCGGATGAAGGCGTCGGTGAATACGCGCGAGCTCAGCGCCGCCAGCGCCTCGGCCGAGGCGCCGGCGGTGCCGATCCCGGCGAGGCTCTCCAGCGCGCCGAGTTGCAGCAGGGGGCTGGTCGTCTTGTCCGAGTTCTCGACCGGAACGAGCAGGGTTTCGGCGCGGTAGACCGGCGTCGCCAGGAAGGCGAAGGCCGCCACCGCCGCGACGGAGAGAAAGGTCAGGACAGCGATCAGGGTGCGTCCGGCAACGAGCGTGCGCCAGACATCGACGAGGTCGACCTCCTCGTCTTCCTCGCGGTAGAAATTCGGCGCCGGATAGCGCTGGCGGGTTTTGTCGTCCATCAAGCCGCGTCCAGAAAGTACCGCCGACCCATGATGCCAGCGTAGAGACGGTCAGAGGCTCAGAACACGCCGACGACGTCGAGGCTGGCCGCAGTGAGAGCGAGCTGATACAGGATCTGACTGACGCTTGTGATCAGCTTGAGCTTGCTGAGCCGCTCGAGCTTCATGGGCACCACGACCGTATCACCCGGCCCCATGACGATCTTGCCGTCGAACCAGCCGGGATCCGGGCTCACCGACCCATCCGCGTGGATGACGTAGATCGCCTTTTCATTCCCGCTTTCGGTCACGTTTCCGCTGAGACGGACATAGTCGTCACGACCGAGCTTTGAATTATAAAGATGCGACGTCGGGTTGTACACTTCGCCGATCACGGTGACTTCCTCGGGCTTCTGCGGGATGTACAGCCGATCGCCGACGTTGACGGTGATGTCGTAATCCTCTTTCCGCAACAACTGCTCGAGATCAATCACCACGCGCCCGGTCGCGTGCGCGGCGTGGAGTTGCTTGAGCAACAGCCCGCCCTCGACGACCGCCACCTCGCCCTCGTCCGGCTTCATGTTGGCCAGCTCGTGTTCGAGACGGAGCGCGAGCTGGTCGAGGGAATCCTGCTCGCGCTGGCGCACCGATTCGCGCAGAAAGACCGCGGCGTGCGGATACGCCTCCGCCGTCAGCCCGCCCGCGCGGCGGATGACCTCGGACAGCTTGTCGCCGCGCGCCACCGGATAGTTGCCCGGGAAGCGCACCTCCCCCCTGAGCTCGATGCTGCCGGCCTCGTCCCAGCGCGGGATGCGCCGCACGATCACCTGATCGTAGGCCGCCAGCGTCATGTCGGCGGCGGCCGATCCCCCCAGCACCGCGGCGAGATCGATGTCGTGGCGCGACATCTCGCGGCGGTCACCCGCGACGACATCGTGCCGGGTCAGCTCCAGCGCGAGCGTGTAGGCGCGATCCGTGAGCCCGCCCGCCGCGCGCAGCAGATCGCTCACCCGCATGCCGGGCGAGAGGGGATACTGCCCCGGGTGATGCACCGTGCCGTCGATGCCGACCATGTGCAACGGACGGCCGGGCGAGGACTGCGCCTCGCTCAGCGCCAGCAGCGGCCGGATCGTGGCGGCGCGGTCCTCGTCGAGGGCAAAGACGCGGATCTCGTCCCCCGCTGCAATTCGGGATTTCGCGCCGCCTCCGCGCCGCTCAGGGCCGCGGCGAGATCGGCGTCGAGGAACTCGGTGTCCCGGCTGACCGGGTCATGGCGCGTGATCAGGAGATAGCGCGCATCCGCCCTGGGCGGCAGGTCGGTCAGCGCCGGGATGAGGTCCGTCAGGCGCATGCCGGAGGACCACTGGTAATCGCCCGCCCGGTTGACGTGACCCGACAGCGTGACGGCGCCGGTGAGCCGCTCCAGCACGGAATCGACCCGGACCACGTCCCCGTCACGCAGCTCGGTCCGCCTTTGCTCCGCACGCGTCAGGTCGATGTCGAGCAGGACGCGCTCGTGGTCGTCCCCGATGCGCTCGATCCGGGCCTTGCGCGGGAAGGCCTCCGGCAGCAGCCCGCCCGCGAGCCCGATCAGGTCCTCGACGGTCTTCTCGTCCTTGAGCTCATAGATGGCCGGACGGCGCACCTGTCCCGCGATGCCGACCTGCCTGCCGCTCGGCGGCACGAAGATCACATCGCCCGGCAGCAGGCGCGCGTCGCCGCGGGTGTCACCGCGCAGCAGCAGATCATATAGATCCAGCCGGGAGACGGGCCTTCCCTCCCGCTTGAGCTGGATCTCGCGCAGGCTGCCGACCGGGGTGACGCCGCCGCTCACGAGCAGGGCGTTGGTCAGGGTGGACATCCCGCTGACCACGTACGAGCCGGGCGTCCGCGCGTCGCCCAGCACGAAGACACGGATGGAGCGGATACGGCCCAGGGTGACCGACGCGGTCACCCCGCTGAGCTGACGCTGCACGCGGGTCTGGATCTCGTCCTGCAGGCGCGAAAAGGTGAGCCCGGCGACCGACAACGGGCCGATGCCGGGAAACAGCAGCGTGCCATCCCGGGTCACGGTCAACTCATACTGGTTGTTCTCCTTGCCGAACAGCTGAACGATCACGCTGTCGCCCGGCCCGATCAGGTAGTCGGCGGAAACCGGGATATTGACCGCCGGAGAAAAGGTGGTCGGCACGCCGCTGAACAGATCCAGCCCGAACAGCCTCAGCTCGGGATCGATCGGCAGCAGTTGCACCGCGATCACGCGCCCCGCGAGCCCGGGCTCGACCGACAGCCGCTCGACCGCCTCCCGCTCACTCAGGCCCGCGAGAACGAGGCGGCCGGTATCCGGCAGCACGATGGCCCCCGCCTGATCCAGCCGGTAGAGTTTCTTCTCGGCGGCGAGCCCCGCCTCCGCCGCGAGCGGATGGCGCAGCGTGAGCAGGAGGGTATCCCCCGCGCGCAGGGACCGGGGCGCATCGGCGGCGCGCGGGGGCGGGGCGGCATCGGATGACGTCACGGCCGCCGGCCGGGCCTCCTCCACCGGCGGCGGCGATACGGCCACCGGCGCGGACGACACCCCGAGGGCGCGCGCCGCCGCCTGGCGCTGCTCGGGCGAGAGCTGTTCGAACTGCTGCCTCAGCTGGTCCGCACCCGGCAGCGAGCCGGCCGCCGGCGCCAGTGCGGCGGACAGGCACAGCACGATGGCGGCCAGCAGGCGCGCGCACAACCGTCGATCGATCATTTCATCCTCATGGCATCGCTCATGGCGCCGTTCCCGATCTCGCGCAGCATCATCCCTGCGCTCAATCGGACGGCGCGCGCGGGCGGACACTTCCGGGCTACCGCGCCACAATACCAGATCCGGACGTCGGGCAAGAGACCACGGTCCCCGCGGCGGGACCGCGTCAGTTCCGCAGCGTGGATTTTATCAAGTCGCAGGTCTTGCGCAGATCGCTGGTGACGAGCTCCAGGCACAGGCTGTGGCCCGCCACTTTCACCGCCGCATCCAGTCCGTAGCGGGCATGGGCCAGCAGGTTCAGGGCATTGCTGTAGATCCGGGCGCCGGCTTCACCCTTGGAGATCGGCCTCACCTGCGGCTCGCCGATCTCCGGGTCGTAGCGCAGGAAGAATATCGCCGCGAGCGGGGCGGGCTCCCGGCCGCAGTCGCCCGAGAAGCTCTCCACCGGCACATGCAGGGTGTAAGAGGTGCGCAGGGTCTCGCCGGGCAGCCCGAAGGGTTCGGGAGGCTCCGCCTTCAGGCACAGCGCGTGGGGATAGGGATGCACCCGCAGGGTTTCGGTATGAATCGGGGCGAGCTCATCGCTCAGGTAGCGGAATCCGCTGTTGATCAGCGCCCAGGTGGTGGTCGATTTGCCGCTGCCGGAGGGCGCGACCAGCAACAGTACGCGGCCGTCGTATTCCAGCGCCGCCGCGTGCATGAACAGGAGGTCCTGCCGCAGCTTCTGGACCTCCATGGTCATGTGCTTCTCGAAATAGTAGAGCAGATCGTACTCGTCCTCCGCCGTCTGCGCGAGTTCGCCGGCGAAAAGGAGATCGAAACCGGAGGGCTCCAGGGGATGAACGGTGTATTCGAGAGCGGGATCGGGTATCGACCCGGAGACAAAGGCGCTGTAACCCTTCAACAACAAACCATAAGAATAAGGGTCCGCACAGCGGACCCTTATTCCGACGTCCAAAACGCGCAGGCTCAGTATCTTCAAGAAATCAGAGCGGGTTCGTCCGAGTCAGGCGAGACACCAAGCGAAAAGAAGGGCTCTTAGTGTCTCTTGCTCTTCTTGTGGCTCTTCTTGCTGTGATACTTGTCTTTCTTCTTGCGCTTCTTCTTGTCGTAATCCTTGTGGTGCGATCCCTGGCCAGCCAGCGCGGGCGTAGCCGACATCGTCATGATGACCGGAACCACATAGGCGGACTTCTTCAGAAAATCACGCCGGGAACTGTTTTGCACATCACTCATTTTCAAATCCTCCGAAATTGCCTTTACCGCGTCCTGCACACCGTTTTCCCTGACCACTTACCTCAACCTGTCTTGATCAACCCTAGCTCGAGCAACTGCCTGATAACATTCTCCACATCCATTCGCGCCGATTCTCCGTCGATTCCATAGTTCTCGGCAAACAGCTCCGCCAATCTATCAACCGACATGCTCCCGTCGCACAACTCCCAGATGAAACTTGCCGTGGGATTTAGCTGGTGTATATGATTGCTATCCAGATCCAGAATCAGAGTTTCTTCATCAACCGATTGAACCGTTAAGTTTTCACGTTTGCTGTACTGCATCCTCTCCCCCGAGAAAACCGCTTTCAGTCTACTAAAGCAGGGGGAAAACAACAATCGGCGACCGGAGACCCAGGGCCAGTACAGCGCCGTCCCAGCACGCACGAAAACATCGCCCGGCCGACCGCCGGCACACCTGAAATCCACCTAACTAAATAATTTAACTATATTTTTTATACCCGCACACAAACTGGACCATGTCCAAGTCAAGCCTCAGCCCCTATGTAAAGCAACTGCCCGCGGAAGAAGGGCTGCTACTCGTCTGCGCTCGCTCGGCGATGGCTCCGGACGAAATCGCCCGGGCGCGGGATCTCGCCGCGGGTGTGGACTGGCACGAGGTCGAACGACTCGCCCGGGAGCATGGCGTAGGCAGCCTCATCTATCCGAACCTGAAACAACATTTCACTCATGAGGTACCCGGCGAGATCCTCGATCGACTTAAACAACTTTCAATCGCGACCACCCAATCCAATCTCGGCCTGCTGCGGGAACTGCTGTCAACGGTGCGAGAATTGAAATCTCACGGCATCGACTGCGCCGTCTTCAAGGGATTGCTGGTCAACCAGCTCGCCTACCGAAATCTCGCCATCCGCAAGAGTGGAGACGTCGACCTGCTGGTGAGGGAACGGGACTATCCCCGCGCGAAGGATCTGTTTCTCTCGCAGGGTTTTCACCAGACGCTGAGCGACAAGGTGGAACTGTTGTGTCTGCAGTCCGGATTGTGGCACGAGGAACGCCATCTGCAGATCGATCTGCACTGGGGCATCCCGCCGCTGGAACTGGACATCAGGGCCGACAAGATCATGGAACGGATCACGAACGTCGCGGTCGGCGGCGTGAATATTCCGTCTTTCGCCATGGAAGACGTCTTCATCATCCTGTGCACCAACGCCATCAAGGAATTCTGGAACCAACTGCTATATCCCTATCGCGATATCGCCGAATTCCTGAGCGGCGGCATCCCGCTGGACTGGCAATCCCTGCTCGATCGCGCGCGTGAACTGAAATGCCGGCGCGCCGTCACGGTGGCGCTGGCAGTCGTCGAAACACTGTACGAAATCCCGTTGCCCGCGCGGATAAAACGGGAGTTACGCCGCGAACCGGATTGCGAGAAGGCCGAACGGGAACTGCTGAGGCAACTGTTCGAACAGGATATCGAGGACGGCATCGTCATAAACAAGAGCGGGCACCGTCTCTATTACTTCGATTCACCCGTCAGATACCACGAGGCATTGATCGACGGAATTTTCGACCGCCTGAAATTCCGCTATAGCGTGGCCATGGAGCCGAACGAGGAAAACCGGGCGCGCCTGAGACAGAAACCGATGTCCGCCGCGATTTACTATTTTTCCAGACCGCTCTGGATACTCGGAAAGTTTCTGCTGAAACCCCTGTTGGGACGCAGAGGCAGGTAAACCACAACCGCCAGGCTCAGGCCTCGTCAATACGATGCGCCCTTGCGGTCTCTCGTATATGCCAGGGTGGAATCCTCGAATTGCCTGTACAGATCACCGGGCGACACCACCATCTGTCCGACATCCCGGGTCCATGGGGCAAGCGCCAGCGAGGCGCGCTCACGCGTATCCTGCGTCAGCATCGAACTGAGCGGAATCGAAACGAACACCCCCTTATCGCGATAAGGATCATCAGGACTGCCGGGAGAGGTGATATCGTGCCCGTTCGTAACGGTATACCATGCCCCGATCTCCACGCCGGACCGGAATCGTCGCGTGATTTCATAGCGAACGCCATCATCCATGGCCAGAAATCGCCCCACCCTCACAGTCGCCGTCAATCCATATTTCGGCCAGCGGACATGCCCCGCGCCCAGCACCGTCATCACCGAATAATCCGAGAATCCGAAACTTTCGCCCGGCTCGCGCTGCCGCAACCAGTCGGCGGTCAAATCGACCGCCCAGTTACCACGCCCGGGGAAATACAGTACCTGGCCGCCCGTTCCCGCGAACATCTCTTCGTAATAACCAAGGGAAAGCCTTCCATGCAAACGTTCGCGGAGAGAAACATATCGGTTCAACATCAGTGAATTCAGGGTAAAACGCCCCCCATCGCGATACTCCGCAATATCGCTACGCACATGCGGCAGCACGCTATTCGATAGCCCGGAAACCTCGCTGATGTCCTCGAACAGAGTCAACCGGGCAGAAGAGTCGATAAAAAACCCGTCACTCAGGCGATATTGCCAGCCAAAAAAGGCGTAAGCGTCATAATGCAGCGGCTGACCGGGATCCTCGCGCGTGATATTGAGAAGAAAACGCAAATTGAACGGAGAAAAATAAAACCGACTGCGTGAGGTATCGCCGGCTTCCTCGATTCCCGGTTCTCCGACGGAAGGATCAAGCGCGGGCTGCGTTCCGGAACGGGAAATCCTGATCGATTCCTTCAGGCGGGATTCCGATACCTCGCCCTTGAAATAGTCCCGCAGTACCCCGGCATCCGTGTAAACGTACGTCAGTCCCGGGAGGTCATTGATGGTGTAGACAATCCGGATCGAGCTCACATCACGCGGCCCGGCCAGAGAAATAACCCGGGCAGCAACCGCTATGGCGCGACCCGGATCGGAAATCCGGTCGTGTGTCAGCCACACCTCCAGCGCGCGGCCGGACAGACTCAGACGTATGTTCTCGAATCCCTCGTGATGCAAATCGTCCCGCAGCACGGCCCGATGGGTAGGATCCTTGCTCCACTCCTCCGCCGTGACCTGCCCGCGCGTAGCGCTAAAGGGAGCGGGCTCGTCCACCTTGGGCACGAATTCCGGCGCCATCAGCGGAACCGACACATAGGCATTGACCGAAACATCGCCGTCCTGAGCGGACAACTGGCCCCCGAGCCAGCCATATCGATATTCCAGTCCGTAGGCCATTCCCCCCGCCCGCTCATCCGCGCCCGAGAGATCGGCAGAGAAATCGCGCGCGTAATCGTAGGCGTCGTATTCCGCCACGAACCCAAAACCTCCGGCCCAGGCCGGACGATAACGCAGCCCCCCGAACCAGCCGTCAATCCGCTCATTGCCGTAGCCGAGCGTAAGATCGACATCCCCCAGGGATTTGCTCATCACGAGATAGCGCGCGGAAAACAGTTCAGTGCCCAGATAGTCCTGTATCCCGATGGCCAGTTCCGGCACATGGCGCGACTCGCGAAACAGCAACATCTTCGCGTCGAAGGCCTTGTCACGGTAGTCCGCGGAATCCGTCTGACCCGCGAACGCGGGGACAGCGTCTATCGTCGTGTATCGGCCGGATACTTCCAGTATCGGCAACACACTGACGCTGGCCCAAATGGCGGAATAGGGATCCGAGGTACTGACACCCATGCGCAGTATCCCGTCATCCTCGATTCTCGCACTGGGCATCTGAATCAGCCCGGTCTGACCGATCAGTGTCGGCTCCGCCCGGACCGTCACGGCGGATAACAGAAAAACGGCCACGGCCACACACGAGCGCCGCGGACTCTCGCCTCCGGGCTTCCGGGCCGGAAACCTCTCTATCACCTGGACCTGCTCCACTGGAGATTTCCATGGCTAGGCAATGAGAGGCTGCCCGACGCGCAAAACACCCACACCATGCGCCGGACATGGATGGAAACGGCGAGATTCAATGAAAGGAACGCGGTCTTTCCGAGGGAGTCAATGTCCAGGCGTACTCGATCCGCCACCTCCGCCACCCCCACCGGCAAGCGCCCCCAGGAGGGCAGCGACTCCGGCACCAATGAGAATGGTCTTGGATCGGGAAGACCCCGAGGCATCGGCTTCTTCCGCGGGCTCTTCCGCCGCGGCAGATTCGATCCGGGGTGCGGGAGCCGGCGGAGTTGCGGCGGGCGGTTCAGCCGGCGGCACGGCGGGCTCGGAAGATTCCGGCTTCACGATACCGATCGCCGCGGCGAGTTGGACCGGACGCGCCGTCCCATTGAGGCCGGCCTCCGTCGGCGCGAAACCCCGTGCCTGATCAGCCTCCGCGGCGAAACCGCCGAACGGTAGCGCCAGTGCCATGCAAAACCAGCCGTATCGCCAAGTTGCCGAAAGTCTCATATCACGCCCCAAGGAATGGACGGCCCCACCGCCGCGTTAATTTGATTATCCGACAAGACCGTCGTTTATCGGCCAATTCTAGGACCTGAGCCATACGCCGTCAAACAAACACCCGCGCCGACGGAGCGGGCGCGGATTAGTCGGGGGTATCCCTATCGTGTAGAATCTCCGCCTTGTACCGGTATACGCGATCAGCATCCAGCGAGCCTCATTCCGGCAAACCGGGGACAGCGAACGCTTCATGAACAGACACACACCCCGTGTGGGCCACCGACACCACCCAGCCCCGGCACGAGATGCCTTCTCGTCGCGGGGCGGCCGCGTTAAACCACGTTCACCTTCGCAACGTCGCCACCCGCCTCACCATGGCTAGGCGATCGAAACGCGCGCAGCGCGCAAAAACCGCTTCACCGATCCAATCCCCCACGCACGGGGACAACCCCCGCCAGCCCAAGCGGAACGCCTTATGGATATACATCGCGGCCGCGGTGCTCGTGGCGGCCGCGATCGCGCTGTACTACATCCCGCGTCCGGATACCACCATTCCCGTGCCGCTTACCGCACTCCCTGCAGAGCCGGTAACCCCGAAGGCACAGGTAGCACCGGTATTCATCAGCGAGACAGGCTGCGCGACCTGCCATCAACAGCAATACGATGAATGGCGCAACTCGCAACATGCGCTCGCCATGCAGGACGCCAAGGAAGGAAATGTCCTCGGTGATTTCAATGATGCCAGCTATCGCATGCGCGGCGTGACGACGCGGCTCTTCCGCCGTGACGGAGCCTACCTGGTCAACACCGAGGGAGAGGACGGGAAACCCCGGGATTTCCGCGTTCGATACGCGTTCGGAGTTACACCGCTGCAGCAATATCTGGTCGAGTTCACCGGCGGACGCCTGCAGGCACTGCCGGTCGCGTGGGATACGGTCAACCGCCGCTGGTTTCATCTATACCCGGACGAAAAAATAGACCATCAGGACGAACTGCACTGGACCCAGCCCGCACATAACTGGAACTTCATGTGCGCCGAATGCCATTCCACCGGCGTGAAGAAAAACTATGACTATACGCATGATCGCTACGAAACAAGTTATTTTCAGGTCAATATCGGTTGCCAAGGCTGTCATGGCCCGGCCTCGACCCATGTCGCCTGGGCGAGCGGCGGTTCCGGCTCAACGGGCAACAGGTCCGCGAATCCGGCGGAGACAGGATTCCAGGTGGATCTCAAGGCGAGCGATAGCCGGATTCAAATCGAGGCCTGCGCGCGCTGTCATTCACGCCGCAGTGTGATCGCCCCGGACTATCAGTACGGCAAGCGACTGATGGACACGCATCTGCCAGCGCTGCTCGAAGACTCCCTTTACTACGCGGACGGCCAGATCGAAGACGAGGTCTACGTCTATGGATCGTTTCTTCAGTCGAAAATGGCGGCGAAGGGACTACGCTGCAGTGATTGCCACAACCCGCATACAGCCACGCTGCAAGCCGAAGGCAACGCCTTGTGCGTGAAATGTCACAACGATTCCACCCCCAAGACCCGCCCCGGGATCGAGGCCGGCGGATTGAAGAAAAAGAATTATGACGGGCGGGAACATCACTTTCACGCGCCCGGCACCCCCGGCAGCCGGTGCATCGACTGCCACGCGCCGAAGACCACATACATGGTGATCGACCCGCGCGCGGATCACAGCTTCCGCATACCCCGCCCCGATCTCACCGAAAAAATCGGTACACCCAATGCGTGCAATGGTTGCCATCCGGACAGAACCCCCTCCTGGGCCGTGGAGGTCATCCGAAACACCCACCCGGAATACCGCCCCGAACCGCATTACGGCGAGGCGCTGGCCGCCGGGCGCGACGGGAAATTGGGCGCGGTGAAACTCCTCGCCGATGTGGCGGGAAATCCGGGCTATCCCGCCATCGTTCGCGCCAGCGCACTGGAGCTGCTCGGCCGTTATCCCGGCGAAATTTCCCAGCGGCTGATCAGCGCGGGATTACGAGACCCCGACCCGCTCGTACGACGAGCCGCGGCAGGCGGCCTGCAGAGTACGGCACCGGAACCGCGTGCTCAACTGTTGAGCCCCCTGTTAACCGACCCCGTGCTCGCCGTACGCCTGGAAGCGGCGCGCCTGCTCGCAGCGGCGCCCGCCGAGCTGCTGGACGCCGCCAGCCGACGCAAACTCGATGCCGCAATCGAAGAACTCGAGTCCAGCTACCGCGTGAATCTGGATCGACCGGAGGGGCGTATCAACTTTGGAAATCTGTATTTCGAACGGGGTGAATTCGACAAGGCCGAGGCGTACTATCGCTCGGCCCTCGATGTCGGGCATGCGTCTGTTGCGGCCATTGTCAACTTCGCCGACTTCTACCGCGCCACCGGCCGGGAGTCCGAGGCGGAGAAAATTCTGCGTGGAGGCCTGGCCTCCTACCCGAACAACCCGGCAATTTGCCGGTCACTTGCACTCTCGCTGGTCAGACAACAGCGCAAATCCGAGGCGCTCGCGCTGCTCGGACAAAGTCTCAAGGCCACCGGCGACACGGAGCTTTCCTATCTGTATGCCCTGGCACTGGATGATTCCGGGCAAACCCGGAAGGCGATTGAAATACTGGAGGAGGCGTTCCCGCGCGCGCACGGCAACCGCTCCGTACTACTGCTGCTGGCGGCGCTGCACGCGAAATCCGAACATTCGTCCAGGGCCGCCGCATTCCTGAAAATCCTGGCCGAAATCAATCCCGCCGATCCCGCCCTGCAATAAACCGCCCGCCTGGCGAATCAGGCGTCAATCGTAGCCATGAATCATCCGGGTGATGACAAAACCCTGCGGTCGTTTCTGCAGATGGAACGTCACTCGACCGTCGAGGGCATTCGAGCCGGACTGCCCCTTCAGATTGACGTAGACGTGAAAAACACTCTCGCCGATGTAACCGCCGTTCTGATCCGCGCTCCAGTTTACGCGCTCGAACACGAATGCGCGCCGATCGGTCTGCTCGAACAAATCCCGATAGTCCTTCTCTATTCCCTGCCTGCTGCTCTGATCATTGGTGCTGGCATTCTCCGCGAACAGGCTCATCAGACGGGCAAGATCCCCGGCTTCATAGGCGCGACTGAACGAGGCCGTAACGGCATCGAGCTCGAAACGCAGCGCATCGGTGATCACGGGCGCCGGAGGTGGTGGAGGTGGCGAAGAGACCATCGGAACCTGAGGCACCGGGGAAACCGGTTCAACCCGGGGTTCAGGCATGGTCTTTATTCCGGACACCTCCGCAACGGGGCTTTCCTGCTTCACCCCGGAACTGGCTGGCTTCTGCT
The DNA here is from genome assembly GCA_016716465.1 of Gammaproteobacteria bacterium. Taxonomy (NCBI): domain Bacteria; kingdom Pseudomonadati; phylum Pseudomonadota; class Gammaproteobacteria; species Gammaproteobacteria bacterium. The sequence goes on along the minus strand of JADJWH010000007.1, from coordinate 208,917 downwards.
CCAGCTTGACGGCAGCTCCGCTTTCGACCACCCGCGGCGTATTCGCCGAAACGCTTTGCTTGACTTCAGGGGCCTTGCTTTCCACTTTGGTCGATGCCGGCTTCTTCACGGCTTCAGGGGGACGCATCGATTCGAGCTTCTGCGCCGGGCTCTGCGTGTCATCGGCGGGCTTACGGACCTTGGCTACCGGGGTCTCCGCCGACTTCTGTTGCGCATTCTCGCCCGCCACGACGGCCAGAGCGGAAATCTCACCTGAAGCGCGCTCATCGGGACTGCCGGCCACACCACGCGAAGCCGGATCGGACCCTGCCCCGCCGTCAGCAAGCGACGACACTTCTCCGGAAACCGGCAAGCCTCCGGGCTCACGCGCGAGCCCATCCCGCAGACTCTCCGTTTTCTCTCCGGACGAGGACAGGTCGGGAACCCGCTCGAGTGAATTTTCATCCGCAACGGAGCCTCGAGCATCCGATAAGGCGGTATTCCGCCCGACGCTGCCGGCCTGAATATCGACAGCATCGGTGGCCAAAGAATCTTCCGCGGCGTCCTCCTCCAGTGCCGGAGGCGTCCCCAGAATGAAGACGGCAACCGCAATGAATATCGCGGCAAGCGCCGCTACGGTCAGCGCGCTCTTGAAAAAGGACTTTACCGGCGAATGTTGATGCCGGCCGGGCTCCGCCATGGGTACCGCCCTGGGAAATGATTCCCCTCCCCCCCCCACGTCCCCTGAATCGACCGGAAACAGCTCCGCTGCGGGTTCCTTGATGAAACCGGGTTCGCGCGCTTCGAGTGCGCCCCCGGATTCCTGCATTTCCGGGGACGGGACCGGAACACTCGATACGCGGTCCACGCTGTGCGCGAGATAGGAAGACCGCGGTGAGGATTTCTGCGCCGTCAGTCGCTCCGATGATGCGGGACCTTCCTGTTCACCCTGCCCGGGGAAGTATGAAATCTTCTCCGACACATTCGCCCCGGATCCTGCCGGCGAGGTGGGCCTGGCCTTGCCCATCATCTGACGCTGCAACCCCTGATCGTATATGCGCCGCTGTTCCGGATCGCGAAGCACGCTGTAGGCGCGATTGATCAGCATGGCGTGATTCATGTCCCAGGCGACCGCTCCCCCCTCCTGCAGGAAAATATGCATCAGCTGCTTGTAATGCCTTCGGATCTGGTCGGAAGACGCGCCGCGATTCAAACCCAGCACACGGTAATAATCGGCGCCGGGGATAAAAAACGACTGCTGGATCAGAAACGAGATCGCGGCGCGCATTTCCTCGGAAATGACCACGGCGTCACCGGTGGAGGGATCCTTCTCACTGGCGATTGCGTCAAGGAGAGAGCTGACGTCCGGCGGCAAGGGGGCGGCCGGATCGACCAAGGCATCATGCTCCGACGGCGACCGGAAAAAATCGAGGGCCAAATTAAAGATGCTTTGATTCACGGTCAGTTACGATTACCAAGAAAATTGAAGTGGCGATCAAGGCTAGACATCCTGTAACCATGTATATAGTATGTGGTCAATTTCTAAACCACTATATATAGCGGTTCTGACATCCAATAGAATTACATCACCAAAAATCAACCAGTTAGACCAGCGCACCGACAGGCAATTCCCTCGACTCGACACACAGGGATTACGAACAAACGGATTTGTATGAATTAAGCTGATTTCTCAATCCTGCCGATACCCACTTTAACAAATCGTCAAAGATGAAAAATTGTTGAGCATGTCATCACACCACCCTCTCACCACATACGTTCAGGGCCTTCTGATCCTCGTCGCTTTCGCACTGCTTACCGGTTGCTACGACAATAACAGCCCGAACACATCCGGCACAAGAAGCACAGGTGTCGTCATGCTGCCCGGCGGCCAGGATACCCGTGAGGATCCGGACGACGTGGCCCAGAACGATTCTTCGGACTACGATCTGGACGACTACTCCGATCTGGATTCGGATGCCGAGCAACAGGAATCACCGTACACCCTCACTCTATCCTGGCGCCCGAGCACCGGCTTCATCGACGGCTACATGATCTTTCACGGACCCACGCCGGAGAGTGCCACGGCCTTGCTGGCCATCACGCTGGAGACCACGGTTCATTACGACCCCACGCTGGATCTCGGATTGAATACCGGCGACGCCTCCTGCTTCCGGATCAAGGCCTACAACGCCGAAGGCACTTCCGATTTCTCCGACGCCGTGTGCTTCACCTACACCTGATTCCCTGATATTCCTCCACGAACGGCGCCATACCGTTCGATCGCGCCAGTTCAGCATTTCCACACCCGCCGGCTGAAACAGCTCTGAACGCGATCCGGGTTTCCCGCACACCATGCGAAAGTGTGCGCCAGTTCCGGTCTCAACACGCTAACACAGCATGACCCCGCCTTCCCGTGACGGGAGGGTTTGCGGTCATATCATCGTGCGAACAAGCAGTTCCACCCCTGGAAACCCGGCCTTTTCCACATGGGATTCCCGATCTGTGACTGATCTCACAGCTCCCCGATGAACCCCCTCACGGAAGCCTGCGACGAACCCGGGCAACATACGGCTGCTAGGTAACAGGTCCTGAACATGGCCGCGAACCCAAAGGTAAGACTGAATGTTTCGTCCCGCAAAGATCAGGCTGATCTCGCTCTCCTCCATATTATTTCTAGTCGGCACACTGACGGCCTGCGGAGGCGGGGATGATTCAGCATCGGGCGAAAACCATGAGACCGGTGTCATCCTGGGTTCCACCAATGGTGAAAACGACAGCAACGGACAAACCGGAACCGCCACGATCCAGGGAGTATCGCGCAGCGATTCCCAGATCACCATCAGCGGGAGCATCGTCGATGGCCCCGTGATCGGGGCCGCCATCACCATCAGGGACGCCGGAGGGCAGGAACTGGCGAAGGTCTACAGCGACTACCAGGCCCGCTACTCCGCCAACATTCCCGCCGGCACGGCATTCCCGGTGACGATCTCTTCCAGCGGCGGCACCGACCTGGTCACCAATGCCGAGCCGACCTTCAATATGGTCAGCACCGTGATGAGCACGCAGGAGACCACGGCGAACATCAACCCATTCTCCACACTGATCGTGAAGACGGCGCAGAAAATGCCCTCGGGCCTGACCCCCGCGAATCTGGTCACGGCCAATCGGAACATCCTTGCGGGCTTCAATGCCGGCCTGGATACCAAGAAGATGCCGAATCCAATCACGACACCCGTAACCGAGCAGAATGTCGCGACCGTCGTCAAATCGAGCGAGGTGCTCGCGGAGATAATTCGAAGGAACTATTCCGCCCTTTCCAGCGTCAATAGTGAGGTTACTCAAAACACCTTGATTGAGAGCCTCGCCGCCGATATGACGGATGGCGTGCTCGATGGCAAGGGAGCCTCAGGGGCTGACACCACAGTTTCTGCAACTGCAACAGTTGCTTCCGGGCAAGTACTAATTGAAGCCCTTAGCAATAACCTGCAAGTGAATAATGCTCCGGCCACCAGTCAACTGGATGACTCGATCAAGGCGATTATGCCCACCGCGACCGAGACAACGGGGGAACTTCCAGTTAACATGGAAATTTTGCAGAACGTACAGACCGCTCTCGCTGTAGCTGCTGTCATTGCCCCCAGTGCGGGGCTCGCAGATATTCAGACCAGCATCACCACTATTGAAGTCGGCAGCACAGCGCAGGAAATCGCCATCAATCTGGCCGCGGCAAACAACACCAGCTTGCTCGACGATGCCATGTCGGAAATCCTCAATCCGGCCAATACCGAGGAAACCGCGGTTGTGGAACAGGTAATAAGCAGTATCCCCGTGGGACCCGCCACCGACTCCGCGCAACGAGCCTATGGCGGGACACCCTGGACGGTTCCGGGCCTGATCGAGGCCGAGTTTTACGACGAAGGCGGTGACGGGGTCGCCTACTCCGACACCACCCTCGGCAATGCCGGCGGCTATCTGCGCAGCGACAATGTGGACATCTGGGTCTCCACCGATACAGGCGGTGGCTACATGGTGGGTACGACAAAGACCGGGGAATGGCTGGAATATACCGTCAACGTGGTCAACACCGGTGCCTACGTCATCAACCTGCGTGTGGCCTCCGCCGAAGACGGTAAACTGGCCCGCGTCCTGCTGGACGGCAGCGACCTTACCGGGTCGATTGCGGTCCCCAACACTGGCGGCTGGCAAACCTGGCAGACCGTAGGAAAATCCGTCAATCTTGGATCCGGCCTGCATGTCCTGCGTGTGCAGGTCGACAACGGCAGCTTCAACCTCAATTCGATCAAGATCACGGCTGACAGCTCCAGCGGACAGACCAATGGGACGCAAACGACGCCGGTGGTAGTCATTGACCCCCTACAAAAACCTCATGGCGGGACGCCCTGGACGGTTCCGGGCCTGATCGAGGCCGAGTATTACGACGAAGGCGGTGACGGGGTTGCCTACTCCGACACTACCAACGGCAACTCTGGCGGTTATCTGCGCAGCGACAATGTGGACATCTGGGTCTCCACCGACATTGGCGGAGGCTACATGGTGGGCACTACCCAGGCCGGGGAGTGGCTGGAATATACCGTCAACGTGACCACTACCGGAACCTATACCATAAACCTGCGTGTGGCCACCGCCGACAGTGGAAAACTGGCTCGCATCCTGGTGGATGGCAGCGATCTTACCGGCGCGATTGCCATCCCCAACACCGGCGGCTGGCAAACCTGGCAGACCGTCAGGAAATCCGTCAATCTCAGCGCCGGCCTGCACGTGCTGCGCATGCAGGTGGACAATGGTAGCTTCAATCTCAACTCGATCGAGATCCTGTCTGGCAACATAGATGATCAGGCTGATGTTACAAACACCACATTAACGCTCACCTGGTCACCCAATTCTGATTCCATACAGGGCTATATCGTCTATTTCGGCCCCAGCGAAAATGCGGTCACCACCGAAACCACGAATATTCAGGCATTCGCCGGGAGCTTTGACCCCGTGAATCCGGCTATACAGTATGACTCCTGGTATGATTTAGGCATGAAACCCGGGGATAATATCTGCTTTAAGCTTCGCGCTTATAATGCCGATGGTATCTCAGACTGGTCTATGCCCGCATGCACCATGGTCCCCCTGACCATCTGAGACTGAGAACAACCTGCCAATGCATGACAAGAACATGAGCATATCCATGCGCCGCGACGCACACCCCTTCGTTTATCCAGATACGAGCACAAAACCTATCATGTTGAAACAATCCCTCTATCTTCTGATCTTCCTACTGGCAAGCTCGATTGGAGCGGCCCCAGCAGCTCCTCCGACGACGCCGACGGACATATGCATCGAACACTCGGAGGGGATTCAATGTGCCGCTTCCAGCAATTCCTCTGCTGCAAATGTATCAAGTAGCCAATCCGGAGTATTCCCCGGAACAAATTTGAAATTCCGCCCCGGCATCGTGGTGGATACATCGGAAGAAAATCCTTCCCCTTCCCTCATGGAATCTAAGTGGCAGGCCTTATTTACCACCAGCCCGAATCGCAAAGCCTCATATCGGCCACCCGGGGTATATGGTGGGATAGTATTTCCCTTACGCATGTGGAGATATTACACCAACCAGAATATCAGACCCTCTAATCCGGCAAATCACACTGACCCGGGATATGATTGGAGCCTTCTTGATGCAGCATTTAAAATCAATGCAGTACAAAACGAAGGGGCGCTCCTGGTACTTAATCTAGGAGTAGTTTCGTGGGGAAACAGTCCCAGCACTCCGGCGTGGTTAAATGCAGCTCCGTATGATGCCGTTTGGAGCACTGATGGAACGTCACATTGGGTTCCCAAGTTCTATCGATATTCTGGGCCTGATGCTAGAGGACTAAGAAACAGAGGCACTGCGCCATATGTAATCGATGAGATTTTAATCTTTGTCAAAGCAATGTATGACCATTTAGTTGCAACTGGCAATATAAACAAGGTCATGTTTATACGCTGTCCAGAAGCGGAGCCGTCAGGTAATCTCCCCAGCGATTACAACTCAACAGACTATTATCATGGCATGAGCCTGCTTAACAGAAAGATTGCAGAGATTTATGCGGCATCTGGCATCTATGTAACACAGTCGACCCTGGTAGGGGGGGGGCTTGATATACGCTGGCAATATATGAACAACCCACACATGGGTGCGAACTTCCCTGACATGAAAATGGTGGGAACAGATAATTTCACTAGCGCGACCAGGTTTAATGACCTGAATGGCGTTTATCAGAAGGATATTAGATTTCTGTCGCAGGCGACTGAAAGTAACGGACAGAGAGAAACCACTTTCTTTGCAGCTGGCATTCCCAATCCATGGAATTACAGCAATGTAACTGTGCCACAGACATTTTCCCATATTGTATGGGCGCTCTCGGGCTCGCCAAAAGCGACAGATCCGGCAAAGAGGAATTCTGGGCTAGGCCGGGCCGGCGAAGACCCACCCGGCATAATGCCCGTCCATAATCTTGCTGTATCATGGGACACCCCTTGGCACAATAACCCGCCGACTCTTGAAGAGGTTCACCAGGCACTTGATACATTCGGGCCACCAGGAACATTTGCTTTCCCATATCTGCCCCCAGGATATGAACCCTGAGTCTGTTGGAGCTTCAAAGGGTATTTCATAATACAAGCACAACTAGCTCCTTGAACTGGCTCGGGCTGCATACGAATACTATCCGACCCTGCCCCAGACTCATCATTGAAGCAAGTACGTCATCACCTCACATTCGGCTCCCGTTGCCGTTTCTTGGATGTAACAACAATGAACTATCTAAACACTCCCCCCGTGAATAACTGGTTGACGGATACGAAAAGGGGCGTTTATCCTTCCTGTACGCTATATTGGCCAGATGAAGTTTCCTTCCGATTCAAATAACAGATATTCTGATCGTTATCGCCAATGCTCTGCCTTATCGAGATTATTTGCCACCCATCTATAACGAATTTCTCTACAGGAACATCGCGGAAAATTTTTCAAGAGCAAAGCTGTGTTTCATCGAGCACCACAAGTCACTCGCATATGCCACACAGAAAATATAGAACCCAATCGAGCAAACTGTAACATAATCATATGCCTCACAAATGCATAAAAATCTATATAACCAATTTCCGCCAACTCATAAATGCAGTGCATATAAATCAGCCGAAACTAATAGAAAAATACTTTAAACCAGAAAAGTACAACCATGGCAGCGCCTCCGGAAAATCTGGCTGATTTATCTAAAAAATATCCCTCCAAAGAACATCCCCATTGATGGTAATAACTCAAATGACAGAAAGAAAACTGATCTTTGTTGGGGGAACCGCATTTAGTGGTTCTACCTTTTTTGACATGACGCTGGGAAATGATCCTGCTGGGTTCTCAACCGGGGAAGTCAATGCACTGATTCACCCCTATCGCGCACACCATATAGATCCAATATGTGGATGCGGAGAAATAAATTGTAACTTCTGGTCACAAGTGCGCGCCGCGGGGAAGCAGAATCTCTATAACAAGATCTTCGAACTTAAACCTGAGGTAAGGTTTATCATTGATTCCAGCAAGGATCCCTTTTGGATTAACTATCAGTCGAAGCTTCTTAGAAAGTCCGGCATTGAAACCAAGCATATTGTTATATGGAAAACCCCTCTAGAATACGCGCATTCATTAAAAAAGCGGGGCAAAGGTTACGACAAATGGGAGAGTTCGTGGATAAACTATTTTCGTCTATATACAACCAAGATAGCTGACTGGCGCTCCGTACCCTACTCCGACTATACACGAGACCCAGCAGTGCTTGAGAATATTTGTTGCTACTTAGGCATACCTTATTTCGAGGGAAAAGAGAAGTTCTGGCACAAGAAACACCATCTTCTGTTTGGAAACGAGTCGGCGCGAGTACACCTTCAAGATCAGAGTTCTGCTGCCAATTTTGAAGAAAGAACCAATAACAACCGGACTGCTGTCACACAAGAATTACGTACTATTTACTATAAGCAGATCAATGATCCGCAATTGGAGGAACTGGTAGCTCTTCGTATTAAAAAGTCAGGCTATTTGCAGGGCATCATGAAAATGCTCACACTCCACGATGTGCGAAACGACCTCATCTCTGATGAAGGGCCAAATATAAAAATGCGGGCACCCGAGGTTCAGGCGCGCTGGCTGAAGAATTCTTTCGCGCGAAGCCTCGGCTATTTGCGTTATGCTCGCAGCAGCCAAATCCAGCCGCCTCACAAATAGAAATCGTCAAGCTACTTTATTTTCTGTAGGCTCAACAGCTGTACCAACCAAATGATCCTTCTCAAGGAATTTAAGAATTGATCATTTGAGCGGGCCATTGAGTACATGCCAATCAGCTTTATGAAATGCGCCCCGAGTCCGATATCAAATTTCTTGACGCCAGAGATAGAAATATAATTAATATAGTTTTTAATTAATCTCGCCTCTCTGAATGTCTTAATAAATTGCTTACACAATCTTTGTGTAGATACCGACTTATCCTCATAAGGGATATGACTGTGTTTAGCATATTGATTATTTATAGCTTGCTCATGGAATTGACGGTTGAGCATATACTCGGCAGGCAATCCTGTTAGAAAGTCATAGATACCTTTCATTAAATAAGGAGCCATAATTTTGATATCCCGCCTATAGAGACCCCATGGCAATAATGCTATTTCTCTCCTCGTTCTATTCCAAAAAAAGAATTGCGAAACAGGATTTGGCGTGTTTACATGCTTCCTTAACTCCTCCGTTAATTTATTGACCGCTCGTTCACGGCTAAATCGTTGATAAAAATCCTCTGGCAGAGAATATCGTATATAACCTTCGTCTATCATTAGATGCTCTGCCAGTTGCTCTAACTTTTCCTTTCTATATAAATCTAATCTCCTTTCATTGAGGAACGCGCTCGCAGATAAAACATCACCACCAATCCCATCATAAATAACCGTGTATCGATTTTCTTCAATAGAATTGGCCAAGCCTAAAGCCCATGCATGCTCATCAGCACAAAAACTGGTAAGATAATTCTTACGAATTTCTTGCCCGAATCTAGACCCCTTTTGATATATAACTGACTGAGCTATTCCCAACTCACGCGCTACTTGGCGAGAGACTGTCAAATCCTGGCCCTTATTAACAGTCAAAAACGAATGTATATTTACCCCACCCTCATATAATGCCAAGGCAATATGCCTCGAGTCCCTTCCACCACTTAACGGGACACCAACCTTTTCGTTCTTATCAGGAGTTGTATTATTAATAGCATTCTGAAATCTCTCTCCATACTCTTTGATCGCCGCCCCTCTAGATAACCCGACTGCTATCTGTGATGATATACACCCTTTTGTAAATACCTCCACTCTCCCATCTTTCCATTTAATACTACAGGCTGGTGGCGCACTATGAATGTATTTAAATGGGGTGTCATCAGCGAGAAAAAATCCCATTCTTATAAAGAATGCCACTGCTTGATCGTCGAGATCCAGAGGGACGTCCCCTTTCTCAACAAGATCAATTATAGACGTGGAGATACCAAACTTTCCTTCATAACTGTAATAATAGATCGGGTAAAATCCAAGCCTATCATTGGAAAATCTAAATTCAATCCCATCCCACTCCCATTCCGCCCATATTCCATCTGCGGTTGGATCATGCTCAGAAGATAGTTTATTTCCTAAAAATACTTTTATATGGTTTTTTTCTGACTGCCCTTTTTCTATAAAAAATTTTTTATTATTCTGAAATCGATAAACAAGGCCCATAACACCCCCTTGGTGTTCCTCACATAGCTCCTCTTAGAGATTGACCACATCAGAATAACCGCGCAGACCAGAGCTTATTCTTAAGCTTTGGATCTAGGCAACTACCAATATATCTTAGACCTTCTTAATACTTTTTTATAAGTATCCAATGTACGTTGCGCCACCTCTGTCCAGCAATAACGCTCACTAACCCATGCACGTAACCTCTCCCGCTGTGCGCCATCTGACTGCTCAACAGCCCGCTCGCACAATACCCCGGCGAGTATGGCGACATTCCCAAGGGGAAAGTAATTAGTTTCCGGAAGGCCGACTTCCAGATTGGCGGGTATATCACTTGCCAGCACGGGTAATCCGTAGCTTAATGCCTCAAGCAAAGCAATCGGAAGCCCTTCATGCGATGATGGCAATACAAAGAGACCAGCATACGAATATAACTCCTGTAGTGCTTGGCCAAATTGAAAGTCTGTGATTACCACACCCGGGATCTGCTCGGCGGAAGATAGCACCTTCATGCAATACCTGTCGCGGCGATCCACCTCTCCAACCAACACCAGCTTCCAATCCAAAAGTCTGGACATGGCAAAGGCTTCAATTAAGTCGAGATGCCTCTTTTCTGGCACAAAGCGGCTAACCAACAAAATATATCTCTTAGCAACCAGCGAAAATCGCCCCAGCGTTTCCTTGGTCTCAGGAATTTTTGGGAGAGTGACACCATTTGGGATAACAACTGAATCGAGACGATATTTATCGAACACCAGCTTTCTAATCACTTTGGAGATGACAATCCTCTGATTCGCACAGAGCATACCCCACTTCTCACCTAGCCGAAGTAACCAACGCGCTGACCTTCCCCATTTTTCGCGATCATAATCCGGACCATGATGCGTGACCACAACCCTAAGTCCTAGCGCTCTACCGAGTGGCGCAATGATCGCAGGGCCAACAGCATGAATGTGCAAGATATCAGGCCTCTTGATGCCGGCATAGAATACCCCGATCAAGGAATGTATCAGCGCTTCCAGCCCCCTGATCCTTGGCGCCCATAATCGGTGAAAAGTAATGCCATTCCACATCCGAAGCTCGCGCGGCACATAGGGTGAACGTGCAATTACATCGATGTGGCAACCCAACTTAGCTAGCAAAGGATACAATTGCTCAGCATGTTGCTCCACGCCTCCCTGGACATTAGGGAACCCACGAAGGCCTAGCACCATTATGCGCATCAATTACTGAAACCCTTTTCACCGTTGCGAGCTTCTGCTATTAGAACTATATTCATTGAACTCCAAGCTCCCGATACAAACTCAGCATCCTAGATCCATACTGGTCCATGTTGAATTCCCTTTCTATCCAAGAACGTCCAGCATGCCCCATGTTGGACATATCCGAGTCCGGAAGACAGGAAAATCGGGCCAATATTTCCGCTAGTTCTCTGATAGAACCCGATTCAAACGTGGCGCCTGTTATCCCATTCTGTATCAATTCTGGGATGCCACCTATCGTGGCACCAATAACTGGCTTGCCTAATGCATAGGCTTCCATAACAGACAATGGCGCATTCTCATACCACTCCGAGGGTAGCACAACCGCACGGGCAGAACGGACAACATCATGCAACTTCTGCCCCTTCAGGTAGCCCAGAAACGTAACATCTGCCCCTTCATCTTTAGAGAGTTTCCGTAGTAGGTGTTCGTCAGGGCCAGTCCCTACAATCGTCAAAGACACGCCAGCAATAGAGGCGGCCTTGATTAAGGTCGAAATACCCTTTTCCCGACTTAGCCTTCCAAAATATACAAATGATTTTCCTGGAACATAATCAACGCTGAATGTCTCCACATCGAGTGCGTTGGGAATGTACAAAAACCGTGACTTATCCCAACCCCATTCAGCCAGCTTAGCCATATAAAAATGACTGGGAACAATAAACCTGTCTATGTGCCGCTCGAATGTTTTCAATGCTCGGTGGAGTAGGGTTTCGGCCATGACTACCGCGCTCAGAGTCACTGAACCTTTTATGCAACTGTGACGTAGGACGTTATATATCCGGCCATCCTTACAGCGCTCGCAAATACCGTCATTGGCAAGCATGTTATATGCAGGGCAGGCGAGCTTCAGGTCATGAAGTGTCATGACGATCGGAATGCCACGCTGCTTGATCAGATGCAATATCGATGGAGAGATATGGTGATAAATATTATGGGCATGGCATATATCAGCAGGAAATACATCAAGCAGCCTGCGCACCCTTCTCCGCGCCTCAAGAGAATAAACCACCTTCGGAACACGCCGAATTTTCCCCCATAGGGAATATTCTGATCCGAACTCAATTTCCTCGACAAAGTAGTCCGACCAAGGAGAATCAATATTATTCGAATGGCGCATAGAGAATGGCGCCACGCGCCAACCCATACTTTCAAACAAGGCATTTTGCCTCAGAAATACCGCTTCCGCACCGCCGCGGAAGTAATAATAATTATTGATTGATAGTAGATTCGACAATGGATTAGAAATATTCTTATTTCAAAGTTCAGCCATTATAATAGAGACACGCACATTTACTTATTTAAACACTTAGAAATCATACAATAAACCGACTTATATGGTGGTTGAGCAGAGATGAAACTCCTTCCAACGTAAATTTCTCATGGTAGATACCATAGCCCATTTTCCCTAATTGTTCGCATTTGATCGGGTCAGATAACAGCTCTATGAGCAGAGCTGACAACCTGTCTACATCGCCAGTATTGACCTTATATCCATTGATGCCATCATGGATGAACTCTGGAAGAGCACCGATATTGGTTCCTATAACTGGCAATGAGTAGCTCATAGCTTCGATAAAGACTATTCCGAATGGCTCGCGTTGGGTAGGCAAACAAAATACCGAGGCATTTTCATAATAGAGCGGTAAGTATTCTTTATCGACAAGACCAATCACTTCCACGTTAGGTAACAAAATGGTGGGAGCACAACCAACGACAACTAGGCTGGCATCAGGAATGACCTCCAGCACCTGCTTGAACGCCTCAACCAACTGAGGCCCACCCTTCCTCTCCCACTCAATGCCGACAAATAATATCTTCTTTCTCTTGTATTTTTCAGCATTTACAACCCCGCTCCTAGTTGTAATGAATGGCGCAAAATAAACGCATTCAACATTACTAGGGTCGCAAGAATAATCATTTATCACCGAATTACGGATCGCCTCAGAACGCGTAAACACCATACTTGCTTCGCTGTAGATATTACGCTCAAGGTTTATCCACGATTCCGCCAGCAAATCTCTTTTTTCATCATAGGAAGGGTAGTTTTTATTGGCTAGAACCGTATGATCTGTATATACGAAATTTGGGATATCACGCTGCTTCCCGTTGAACAACGAGCAATCTTGAATAGTAAATGCATAACCCTTCGCTATATGAGAATCCAGCAGGCGACTGATCACATGATACATATAGGGAGTACCAAAGAATCGGTTATAAATAACGCTCTTACTTTCAAATATTGTCGAGAAACCATAGATTTTTATAACGTGAAATAAATTAATAAATACATAAAATATTTTATTCCTTAAAATGTCTTTTATATCGATAACATCCAATTGATAGTCAGGAAATGTATGCGCCAAGATTTTAATGATCTGGTCAATAATGGCATGGTTCGACCTGATCTTGATGAACGCATATTTTTTCATGACGCGCTCATCTGCTCTCTTTGTGAAAATTGTATCTCAAGGATGCGGATTTTGCTGCCACATAACCAGAAAAATAAGAAAACATGAATATCAACGTATTAAAATAAAACATGTTGATATAAGTCATAGCTATGAGAATAACTGCCAATACTCCCAGCCATCCAGATGCCAAAATTGCACTAGAGTCACCCGACCTCGACAATTTATGTGCATCAACGATTAGGAAAATTAGAAACAAAACGAAGAGGATTACGCCACCAACACCTGTTTCCCACAACAATAATGTTAACAGCATTTCGCCGCTAACCGCGCCCAGACGTACGGCATACTCTCCGGAAAATACATTTAGGATCGAGGTCGATACATTTCCCACCCCAAGTCCGAGCCACAATTTTAACGGTCGATCAGAAAATACATTAATCGGGAGAAGTATTTTGTCGATCCTACCACCACCTTCTTTGCTACCTATTACATCTCTAGGGAGTTCCATACTGCCAATCTGAATACGCTCCAACAAGTCCTTCTCTTTGTAGAGTTCTTTTTGACTATAAAGATAAGAAGTGCTGCGATCTGAGGTTATAAATTCTAGAATGCTGGCTCCACGCCCCAATTGACCCGAAATCTGGTCATAGACATATACGAACCCAATCAATAGTGACAAGGATATTGCGGATATACTTACTAGCTGCAGTGCTGACAGTTTTTTTCTGGATGCATATAGATATGGAATAATCAATACGATAGGCAAAAGTACCAGCGTAGCTTTTGTTTCATTGATCATCGTTGGCAAGAACAGGATGCACAATATAATAACGAATGCCCCGGCACGTATCTTTTCTCTGATGAAATATGCTAACAGCACAGCTATCGCCGAAAGCATAAGAATAGAAAGCACACCTGAGGCGCCCAAGCCTAGCGTTCCAGTGACCACGTCGCCAGTAGCCATCCCCCTGTACTGGACGAATCTCTGATAAAGAGCAATGGGGCACTGAATTATCGACAGAACTAACACTAGTCTCAGCTGATTTCTGATTTCCTTTTCTGAAAATGGATACACCATTGGCAGAAGAAACACTGGCAGCCATTTTACATAAGGGCGAAGACCCGTTAGCAAGGTACCCGGCGCAACCGAGTTCACAACTAATCCCGTCAATACATGTAGAAAAACCAATATGCCAAGTATCACATACTTCGGGCTCAGCGACATCGACTTGTGCGCAGCGAACCTAACAATCACCACCACAAATATAAGGAAGGATAATACTTCGGGAAGCAGCGTAAGCTCTCTCTGTACATTTGACGCTAGGAAACTGGAGAAGAATACAGTGCAAATTATCAAATTAACTAGCCTGTTAATCATCTAATTGCTGCCGCTTCAGCAGATATTCTGATAACTTTCTACCCTGAACTTCCCAGTCATATTCTGATTTTACATGGTCGTACGCTTTTATAGCCGTCTGCGACAATTCATCCTTGTGATCAAACGCGTACTCTATTGCATTACTGAGATCCTCGGCCTGAGATCCCTTTGCCCATACGATATAGTCCAAGCCATCAGCAACGTCCTTATGCGCGGGGATAGGCGTCAATATAATGGGCCTGCCGCACGCCATGTATTCAAAAACCTTCAACGGACTTGAGACATTCCATTCGATTAGATCCGGCAAAGGACAGACACAACAATCCGCCTGCGCTATTCTTTCTGGTATTTCTTCATACGGAACCATACCCTCCAGAAACACAGTGCCACTCAATCCTTGCTTATTGATAAGCCCCTCCAAGCCAATCTTATCCAACACTGGCCCGACAATTACCAGACGCACATTATCTTTATATGCAGGCCTTAAAATTGACATCGCATCAATAAGATTATCCACGCCACGATTTCCGTAGATGCTTCCATGGTAAAAAATCGTATATCTGTTATCTGCCGCACGTACCTTATTATTTTCAATCGGCTTGAAAACCCTCGTATTAACGCCGGACTGCCAGATAACGTAATCATCAAATGTGATGCTAAACTCTTCCTGGATCGCCAGCCTCAATCGGTTGGTTATAAATGAATAACTTCTGACCAATCGAACAAACATCATGAGAGGAAAAGTCCAGAACAAGAATCGATCTATCCTTTTCTTCCAGGATTTATTTGCCCTCAGGGGAAGTGTGCGAATGTCCAGATGAAGATTGGAGAATCCGAGAAGACGCAAAACTGGCGAAAGCAGTAGAGTCGTCTGGTTCAAAATGAAGATATCGTCTCTTTTAGCGTTGAAAGCCGTCCATATCAGCATGTTCATCATGAGACTATATCTGAACAGAAAGGATAAATTGATGGACGAAAGACTGACGATAGCAATGCTCGAGTCCCTGATCTGATATGGGTTCTTTCCGTATCCAGTCACGATTACTACGTCAAATCCCTCCTGCGTCAAAGCCCGCGACATTTCTATCATCGGACTTTTATTTGGCTTCAAATCAAACCGATCTGGGTCCATCCATATTATCTTTTTTAAGATTGCCTTCACTTCAATAACTCCGCCACGATCATTTTCCTAGACCGATTAGAAAGTGCTTGCCCTAAGTGCTCTGATTATTCCCAGTAATGGGCTTGATATCGGACCGGCAGAGTCGAATCAGTAGACTTTTTGGCATCACCATAATATTCATCCAGACTCGATAACTTCCATGATTCTGGAAATATTATCCAAAGAATGATTTTTCATGGCATGCCTCCTGGCATGCGACCCCATATCGGATCTCAGCCTCTCATCAGATGCAATCGTTAAAACATCCGCACACATCTGCTTATAGTTTCCAGAGAAAAAACCGACCCTGCGATCGTTAAAAATGCCATCAGGATTTATCTCTAGACTTACTACGGGCACCTCCCGCATCCATGCCTGAATAAAGGTATTGGGGAAGCCTTCGTATTCACTGGTATTCACGAAAATATGTGCCTCCGATAAGATGGCATTGACCTCATCCTGCGGAAGCTCACCCAGATACCTGAGATGGGCGGCGCTCTTTATCCTGCCCATCAGATCTTTGTGCCAGGCCGAATGGCCTGAGCGGCCAATCATTATGAATTCAATCCCGGAATTAGAATGCAATTCATTGGCAAGATTTACGAATAGCTCTGGCCGTTTTGCAGGCTTGAGATTTGCCACCCACACAACCTTGATCAAATCATTTCGCTTCCTCGAAGCCACACTGATAGGCTGGAAATTCGGGATCACCTGCTCGGCAGTACAACCATAATAGGTCCTGAGCATCTCAGCCTGCTGATTCGTTTGCGCGATGATGCCACCGCTATTCCTTATGCCATACTCCAAAATCTTTTTCTCCAGATATCTGGAAACGATGTTATAGGATTTGTTTTTATCCAGATGGAATGGCAATACGTTCACATCGTTCGCGATGTGCCAAATCATTCGGCAGCTGTTCTTTTTAGCATAAAAAGCGGCGATTCCTGTATATGAACACCCCATGCGCTGATATATTACATCTGGCCTAATCTTGTTCAGTGCCGCCAATAGCGCGCGCGCATCGAGAAATAGTCCTAGCTTCTCGGCAAGCAAGCCCGACTTGACCTTTTCTATGACGTATCCTTCTGGCTTGTAGCTCTCGCTGGCCTTTCTGGTGATATAGGTTAACTCGAACCTCTTTTGTTGAATAAGCGCGTCGATCAATAGACGCACCTGCTGCTCGGCGCCACCGTAACTTCCCGCCCAGTGGCTGGGAATAACGAAGCAGAGCTTTAATTTTCTAGCACTGGAAGGCATTGGAGCGTCTCATATTCCGAAAATTTCGTCACAAGCTTTTAGAAAAACTCTTCTATTTAAAGTATGCCTTGCGTTCAACTCATTAAAACGACTTGGCTGTTTGCCGATGATCTGGTGGCCTTCCCCTCAAAGAGTGTCCAGATCAATCGAGCATTTTTCATAACATAAGTGCCCCCCCCCAAGACAAGGCTGACGTTATATAGCCCAATGCGTTACGCAGCATGTAGCTGTGCTGGGAGGGATGGATAATCGACAAATAGCATATACGCCGCCTCTATCGTTTAGTCAGTGGCAACCTTTAATGCATCCGACTACATGCCAAAGGAATCAATTAGTTGTAAAGCGATAATAGAACACATGAAACCACGCGTGGCGTTATTTTGTTATAAACTCAACAGAGAAAGATTCTGAGTATTGGATCAATATCAAACCGCTCAACTTTAGCCAGCAGATAAAATTGTCCATGGCCTGTTCGGCACCATTTATATATCAATTACCAGTCCAGATCCTTACAATAACCCGTCTCCAATAGAACCTGCCCTGAGATCCCCTTGAAGATACGCTTCCGGCTTGACGGCCACTCGCTCCAATGCCCGACGGACTTAAAGTTATCCGGCTTATCCATCGGATCCCAGGACACGCCCCCCCTCTGCAATTCCTTTACCGTGGATGATCCCCTGACCGGTAGATCCTTGATCTGGCCATAGGGATATATCGACTGATCGAGCCCATAAGTTTTGCAAGCGGCGGTCACAAACGCCTCCGGAGCCAATACGACGTCTTCGTACTTCATCGTCAGGTACTCGTATTCCTCCCGCGGATACTGACGCTGAAACGCCAGCATCATCCTGGCGCTGTTTGCCCACAATTGACATACCTCATCGAAACGTCTACCCGGCCAGGAGTTTATTGTCGAGGCCACCAGATCCCGCCCATCCCGCAGCAACAACAGCGGGGTTTCATGGGGAAATACCGTATAGAAATGATTCAAATACTGCACATCCGGAATCTTGAGCAGCATGCGCTTGCCGGGGGGGACGAAGCTGTATAGATAGGCAATGAACGCGGCACCGAACAGGGGTAGAAAATCCTTGTTACCCATTCGGCTGATGTTCTGCCGGTAGGCCCGGAAAAAATGCTCTTGGGTCCTGAGGATATCGCCGGTCAGCTCCAGAAAGGGAACTTCCCATAATTCATTGGGATAGGCGTGCAGATCCGGATGCAGACGCAGTAGCTCGCCGGTATATACCGTTCCGGACCTTGGCATCACGCCGTGGATGATCAGCGCCGGCGGGCGCTCTCCCCGAATGGTCCGCGCTACCTCGATGGCCTCTCTGGATACCTTTATCGGCTCTGATGCGATAAGAAATGGGTGTTGTTCCCCACGAACACCCTCAAGCCCATGCTTGAGAATCCGTTTGATTCTGTTGAAAAAGGACATCTCGAAAAGCCCCTGAATAATTAATTGCTTATTGTTCTTGTAAAGACTGGCATCCAGAAAACTCAAAGGCCCTGGAGCCGATTATATTCTCCCCGAATCCGGGATCGATGCAAGCATTTCCCTGTAATCATAATAACTTATGCTCTCCACCCTCTATAAATCTATAAGGAATATCCAACCCCGATCTCCACTCAGTTGCCGAAAACTCGTGAGACCATCTCGCAAACCCTCGTATTTACCGATTCATCGCCATAAAATCGTCATAAAAATCCGGCGTCAGAATGTTGTCACACGAATTCGACGCATGGTATCTTTGGCTGGCAATTTTGGGTCCTGAGGTGGAAGTATCGGGCTTTCTCGTCGCAATCGTGCAAAAAGTGAGGAACTGAATCCTTCATTTGCCCGTCTCAAGAAACGGCTGACAAGCATATCTTCTCTGCGCCATCAGACGATCCGGAAAGTTATTTGCTATCAATATAGTGAGGATAACAATCATGTTGAAATATATCCGGAGCCTGCGGAAGGATCTCTCCCGTCCTCTGATGGGGTTGGGGACCACCGCTATTCTCCTAGGGCTGATCGCGCTTCCCGCCCATGGCGCGGCCCCGGCCAACATCATCCCCGATGCTTCAATGGAAACCGGTACAGCGTGGGTTTCCAATACCGCCAACGGGGCCGTGGTCAACGGAGTCGCGCACAGCGGGAACCGCTCGATAAAGCTGACCCACAATGGTAACAGCAACCCCTCGCAGACCCAGACGAACATCACTCAGGCGCGCATTCCCGGGATCACCCCCGGCGCCGAGTATGTCTACACCGTATATGTCAAAGGCGATAACGTCGCGGGCAATGGCGCGGGTGGGAAACCACTCGCGGTGGTGCGCTGGAGGGATGCCTCCAATGCCGCGCTGGCAAAAGAGATGTATATGTGGGGGCCGTATGGAACCTATGACTGGTTCCCTTCGACCATCCACCTCCAGGCGCCCTCCACGGCCTCGAAGGTCGACGCCGGGTTCAGAATCTGGTGGGATGTAACAGGCGGTGTCAGCTACTGGGACGACGCCTCCCTGACGCTGCGCGAATTCCCCAATCGCGGCAGTCTGCTCGCCTCCTACCAGGCGGAAAACGGCACGATTTCAAATGGCGCCATCCAGACCAATGAACCCGACTATACCGGCAGTGGGTTCTTCAAGCCGAATAACAACGGCTATGTCCAGTGGACCAATGTCAGCGGCGGAACTTCCGGTGGCCAACGCGTTATCTCCATGCGTTACGCTCACGAGGGTAACGTTAAGAACGTCGAACTTCTGGTAAACGGGGTCAGCCAGGGCCTGGTGAAGCCGGCCGCTACCGGGCGCGTTTCGAGCTGGGCCAGCCATGACTGGTTGGTAAACCTGAACCCCGGCAACAATACCGTGCGCCTGCGCGCGGTGGAATACACAGCCGGCCCCCTGTTCGACAAGATCGATGTCTACTCCAGGGCCGGTTCGGGCGGCGGCGAGACCCCTACGGTCAGCGACCCCAGCTTCAACCCCAATGGCGGCACGCACCAGGATTCCGTCACCGTGCAGCTCACAAGCTCGACACCGGGCGCGACGATCTATTACACCACCAACGGCAGTACCCCGACCGGAAGCTCCACGCCCTACGGCGGCCCGTTCACTTTGACCTCGACCACCACGGTCAGGGCCATCGCCAAACTGGACGGATATAACGACAGCTCGGTGGTTTCCCGGACCTTTACGATCGATACCGGCGGTGGCGGGGCTCAGCAGTCGCCGTACGGTGGCTCGGTGTGGCAGATCCCGGGCAAGATCGAGGCCGAGAACTATGATCTGGGCGGATCCGGCGTGGCGTTCAACGACACCACCAACGGCAACGCCGGCGGCGTCTATCGCAGCGACAACGTGGATATCTGGACCCGGGCCGCGGACGGCGCCCTCTACGTCGGCACGACCAAGACGGGGGAATGGCTGGAATACAGCGTCAATGTCGCGCAGTCGGGCCAGTATACCCTGACCATGCCCGTCGTGACGGCAGCCAACGGCAAGCAGTTCCGCCTTCTGATGAATGGCGCCGACATCACCGGCACGATATCGGTACCCAATACCGGCAACTGGGAAAACTGGACGACGGTGAGCATGCCGGTCACCCTGAATGCCGGCCCGCAGGTTCTGCGCCTGCAGGTGGACAACGGCAGCTTCAACATCGACTACATGCAATTCCAGAGCAGCTCCACGCCGCCGCCCAGCGGTGGACAGGCGCCGTTTGGCGGTACGCCGTGGGCCGTGCCCGGCATCATCCAGGCGGAAAATTACGACACGGGCGGGAGCGACGTCGCCTACTCCGACAGCACCAATGGCAATGCGGGCAACATCTACCGCAATGACGACGTGGATATGTGGTCCATCACGGGCGACAGCAACTACATGGTCGGCGCCATGTCCAACGGCGAATGGCTGGAGTACACGGTCAACGTGGCGCAAGCGGGCGCTTACACCCTGAATCTCCGGGTCGCCACCGCGGCCAATGGCAAGCAGCTGCGCGTACTGTCGAACGGAGTCGATCTTACCGGCGCGGTCGCGGTGCCGAACACCGGCGGCTGGACGACCTGGCAGACGATCAGCAAAGCCGTGAATCTCAGCGCCGGCCAGCAGGTCTTGCGCCTGCAGGTCGATAGCGGCAGCTTCAATATCGACTATCTGGAGCTGCAGGGAACCTCGACCCCGCCGCCAAGCGGTCAGGCGCCGTTCGGCGGCAGCGCCTGGGCCTTGCCCGGCGTCATTCAGGCCGAGGATTACGACACCGGCGGCGGCGGCATCGCCTACGCGGACGCCACGAGCGGCAACGCGGGCAATATCTACCGCGATGATGACGTGGATATCTGGAGCGCGTCGGATGTGAACGGCGCGTACATGGTGGGCGCCACGACCTCGGGCGAATGGCTGGAGTACACGGTCAACGTGGCGCAAGCGGGCGCTTATACCCTGAATTTCAGGGTCGCCACCGCGGCTAATAACAAGCGCCTGCGCGTCCTGATGAACGGCGCCGACGTCTCCGGCGCGGTCGCGGTGCCGAATACCGGCGGCTGGACGAACTGGCAGACGATCAGCAAGGCCGTGAATCTCAGCGCCGGCCAGCAGGTGCTGCGCCTGCAGATCGAGAGCGGCAGCGTCAACATCAACTGGATCAGTGTGACGCAGTAAGCCGCGCCAGCTCTTTCTGGCATACACGGGGACAGATTGAAAAATCTGTCCCCTTTTTTATTGCACATGGGCATGGGGACGGATTTGAATCTGTCCCCGTTTTTTTATTTGCGCGCCAGCGCGACCGCCTCCTGGTAAACATCCAGGTACTGGCGGGCGATATTGACCCAGGCGTATTTCGCCGCGGTCTCGCGCGCTTTTTCCCGCATCTCGCTCTGAACTCCGGGCTGCCGCAACACATCCACGATCGCATCCGCCAGGATGGACTCATTGGCGGGTTCGACCAGGAAACCGTTGACCCCATGAGCAACGACATCGGTATTGCCGGAGATGGCCGTCGCCACGATGGGAAGGCCGGACGCCATCGCCTCCAATACGGCGAGTGACAACCCCTCAGCGTTGTTCTGAATACCGGCGGACACATACAGCTCGCCAGCACGCAGCAATTCGGCCAGATAGTCTGGTTCAACTGTTGGCCCGCTGCCCGCCTCCAGGATGGCGCGTGATGGACTGATGCCACCAGTCAGCACGACCTTTTTCTCCAAGCCAAGCTCTATGATCAGCGGAGCCAGCGCTTCAGTCTTGTTGCCCACAATAACCAGCCGCGCCCGCGGCTCGCGCGCCAGAATCTTTGGCATGGCGCGGATGAGATAATCCTGGCCCTTGCGGGGATTGTAGCGGCCGATGGTAACGATCAGGCGGGAATCTGGCTCTACGCCAAGCCAGCTCCGTATGTCCGTCGTGGATGGTCGCTGATAACGCATGAGATCGACCCCGTTGGGGATCATGCGGATGCGCTCCGGCACCGCCCCGGCATCGAGCAGGGCTGACTTGATGTTGTCACTGATCGCGGTGACGATGTCGGCGTTCTTCACCGCATACATGATTTTCTGATTTACTACCGGATCAAGGCGCAGACCGTGGCCGATCTCAGGGATGGACTGGATATCCGCGCCGTGTGGTGTGATCACCAGCGGATAGCGCCGCAGCTTGCGCAACCGGATCGCATGATAGCCGGTCGGCCAGGTGTTGTGGGCATGAATAACATCAGCGCCCCACAATGCGGTATCCAGCGCGATTTTGGCCAGCGAGACCTGATCACTCATCAACCCCCGCAAGGTTGGCCAACGGTGCACGGGATAACTGAATCGCTCGTGGCGATGCCGCCAGAAGCCAGCCGGCCCCACGACCCGCGCCTGATGGCCCAGCTTGCACAGAGCGTCTGCCAGATAGTGGACGACGAACTCGCGCCCACCCAACGTGGGAAGAAAACTGTTCACATAGAGAATGATGTTCATGGCCCCTTATCCCGATGCAAGATTCAATCCCGCGAAGCAGTACACATCGCGGGTATGTTCGGCGATCGTTTCCCAGCGGAATGCCAGGGCACGATCGCGGCTCGCCCGGCCCATTCGCTCGCGGGCGGCATCATCCCGCTCCAGCCATTCGATTGCCTCCGATACTGCGCGCGCATCGCCTTTTTTCGTGAGCACGGCACACTCCGGGTCAGTGTAATCCCGGACCCCCTGAAGATCAGTGGTGACCATCGGCATGCCGCAGGCCATGGCTTCCAGCAGGCTGTTGTTGGCCGTGCTGTCGAGCAGAGGCATCACAAAGAGATCCGATTCCTGATACAGGGACAATAATTGGCGGTCATCGAGATTTGAACGGATATCGATATTGTCGAGGCCTTCAAGCTTCGGCAGATTGGCCGGCCGGGTAACCACCGTGAATCGGATATCTCCGCGCGGTCGCAGCGCCCTCGCCGTGGCCACCAGGGTATCGATATCGCGCAGGTGGGATCCGACGAAGAGACAGCGGAATATCCCGCCTCGCGTCCGCGGCGCCGCGCCCGGCGCATAGCAATCGACATCGATGCCGTGCGGGATAAAAAATGCCCGCTCACCGCCCAGCAGATCCGTAAAGAGCTCCAACTGAACGGTCGACATGACGATCACGGCATCCAGACGGGCGATGTGCTTATGATCGGTAACCACCTGCCTGAATCTGTCGGGAGGGGTATGATATGTGCATACGATGGCGTTGCCGGGACGCACTGATTTCATCCCTCCCAGGTAACGATACGAATTCTCGCCGTACAGATAATGAAACACCTGTCCTTTTCGCGCCAGCCACTGCCGGGCCGCCTGCAGTTCGCTGACCAGGTTCGCTCGCTGGTACCAGAGCGATCCCGAGCCCCGGATCATGAAGCGCAGCGAGCGGGCCACGGCGCGCCGGCCCAGCGTCCAATGATCATTCAGCCTGATCAGTCCCCCACCCGTGAATTCCTGCAGACGATCATATCCGGAGGCGCCGGCATGACCGCTCATGCGCAGCGTGATCAGCGTGGCCGGGGGGATGGCCTTGACATGGGCCGGGACGATCCGCGTTGCCGGGGGCCAGGACTGGGGATGCATGCGCTATCTTCGCCGTAGGTTCCGATCTTACACCATTCGATCGCGCGCACCGGGCAATCGGCCGCTCAGCACCGCCGCCAGCTCAGACAGACAATGCCGATTCCAATCCGTGGCGCACTCGCGGGCATTTTGCCCTAGCGCCTGTCTGGCGTGGTGATCCGAGAGCAGGTCGATCACGGCGCTGGAAAAGGCGGACTCCGAGTCGGCTATCACAAACGCCTTGCCCGCCATCTCCTCCAGCCCTTCCGCGCCCGCTGGCGTGGTCACCAGTGGGCGGCCGAACCCGAGGGCCTCCACCGTTTTGATCTTCAATCCGGTCCCGAACAGGATCGGATTGACCACGACCGCGGCGGACCGGTACAAAGGCGCGAGATCCTCGACCTGCCCCAGCAGGCGGACGCCCGGGGTGTCGGCGAGCCTGTCGCAGACACCACCGGCCACTGTCAATATCGCCGAGGGGATGTGTTGCCGGATGGCGGGCAATATGCCGTCAATGAAATATTTAGCGGCATGCACATTGATTTCATTACCCGACCCCACGTACAACATCCCGGAGGTTCGCGCCTCGTCTTCGGACGCCTCATCCACGGGCACGATATGACCAACGGTGATCACCCGTTGGGGCGTTGTTTCGCGAAAGAAGCGCGCCTCGTTCTCCTGGATCGCGATAACGACATCCGCGCGCGCCAGGCCACGCGCCTCTTCACGCCTGGAGGTGGAAAACCATTGCGGTTTTTTTCCCTCGGCCAGATAGCGCCGGTGGCGATCCGCAAAAACATCGTGTGTATCCACAAGCTTTAATACGTCGCCGCCGAAACAACGCAGCGCCCTGGAAAAGAACACGTATTCCACGATCACGGCATCAAAACCGATCCTCGCGGCCAGATCGCGAATGAAGGCATCCGCGGCCGGATCGTACCATTCATCGACACCGTAAATATATTGTGTCTCCAAACCCAGCCATTTGCGGACCCTGCGTCGCAGTCTCGAGAAACGATTCTCCGGCATACGGAAAGACAGGGAATGAAATCTTCCCCCCCAACAGGCCAGCATTGCTTGACGATCACCCGCCTCTTTCTCGATGTGCAGGAAGTGGACCTCATGCCCCAAAGAAAGCATGCTGGTCATCAGGGTATGTATTCTCGCCCGGTTGCCGGCGCTGTGAGGGTGGGTCGGTGTGGGAGATATAACCAGTATCTTCTTTTTACTACCGCTTGGCTCCATAAACCTGACGCATCTCGATCAATCGGCACATAGACGTAGTGTATAAAGAAAGCCGATCGATTCCTACATCCCCTGCGGGTTGGCCACTAGGGGGAGCTATTTCACTGAACGTCAGGACATACCCCCGGCCCGCTCATCGGACACCCATGCATGATCGGGCTCATAACCGAGAATCGTCAGCGCGTCCCCGAACAGTTCCCGGAATCTCTCCCGGTGGCGCGATTTGAAGTATGAAACCCATTGCCCCGGCTGCCCTGACCTGATATGGACGGATCGTCGGTGGTTCCCCGAAAACAGGCTGTTGTCGTAGGCGATCCGGAGGGATTCCGGAAGAATCTCGCCCGGGATACCCAGAAAGGCGAAGATGTCGTGGAATTTTCGGAGGTCGTAGTCCTGTATGAGATCCTCGTACCTGGCCTCATAGAACCCCGGCTGATGGTATTCCCAGGACAGCATCTCCTCAATACCCCTGCGACCGGCATGCTCCATCTCGAACAGAAGCTGCTCGTCGAGGGTTGCATAGCTGTTGATCTTTTCCTGGTACGTCAGCCCTCCGAACTCGGGCCGCTTGACGTGCAGCCATCCTTCCGAAGACTTTTGATGGTAAAAACAACCCGAAACGATGCGGTCGCGCGGATCACGGATCACATGCACTCCCCTGCAGGGTTCGTGAATGTCCGCCGGCGCGAATCGACTGTGGTTATTGAAGAACACCTCGAATTGCCGCGGAAGGAATTCCTGTTCACCGGCATAGAAGGTCCACTGGAAAGTCTCGCACAACTTCGAGAAGATCCCGCGCATCCAGGACGATCCCGTCTTGTGATGCGTTCCGACGAGGATTTTGAACGGTGGGGGCTGCGCGCGGAGGGACACTGCCCCGAAGCGGCCTCCGCTGAACCTGGATCGGATTCTCCTGCCCGCCTTCGCGATAGCGGATACCATCACGCCTCCCTGGCACGTCTGATTCGGCTCTTCCGGCCTTTCCCGCCAGTATGCCCAACCGAGGAGCCCAGTCAAGCCGCGAAACCGGGCACCCTGCTTGAACTGCGATATAATGCGGTTTCCGTTTATCCGAACCGATAAAAGACACACATCCATGTCGATAAAGACCCGCATCAGAAACCGCTGGACGCGGTTCTGGATGAAATTCTCCGGACAGGGACCGCTGGGACGCGCGGCATGCGGGCTTGCGGGACTCGGCTGGCCTCCTTTCTACGGCCGTCTACCGCTGGCAGCCATGGGCAAAAATGGCTACATATCCCCCTGCGCGACCCTGCACCACTCGAACCTCAGACTGAATGCACGGGTCTTCATTGGTGAACAGGCGCTCATCTATGAGGATCACGGCGGAGGACAGATCGAACTCGGCGCCGGGGTACATATCCACCGGGACTGTTTCCTGCAAACCGGCACAGACGGAAAGATCATCATCGGGGATGAAAGCCATATCCAGCCGCGCTGCCAGTTGTCGGCGTACGTGGGTTCGATTCGGATCGGCCGCCGGGTGGAAATCGCACCGAACTGTTCGTTCTACCCATATAACCACGGGATGTCATCTGATCAGCCACTGAGACAACAGCCGGTACAGACGAAAGGCGGTATTGTCATCGGTGATGATGTCTGGCTGGGAGTTGGCACCATCGTGCTCGACGGCGTAACCATCGGTGAAGGGGCCATCGTGGGCGCCGGAAGCGTGGTGTCACGTGACATCCCGGCCATGGCCATCGCGGTCGGCAATCCCGCCAGGGTGGTCAGAATCCGAACCGCCACATCCTGAGAGTTCGCGCGCGAACCACGCGAATCTAGCGCGCGGCGTCCCAGTCGGCCACCAGGAGGCGATCGACTCGCGGATCACGGATTTCCTGTCTGCGACCGTCAGGCCAGCGCACTTCCACTTTTTCGGCCCGGTCCGCGTCGCCCAGCCCGAAATAGAGGCGGTAATGCCCCTGTGAATACCGCGACCCTTCCGCGGAACCGACCTGCCTCATCTGCGTGGACCGCGACGTCGTAACCGTCACGCTCGCGCCGATGGCCGGGCGGTTACCGGCCGGACCGACAAGCCGTACCTGCAGCCAGTGATTTGCAGCCGGCGGGTCAACATGGAAATAACCGACGTCCCAATAATCCTTGAGTCCGCCAAGGCGGTCCTCAATACCGGATACACCGGCATACCAATTCGCCCATTTCTGCTTTTTGACCACATAATTCACGGCCACGATGACGTCGCGGGTCCCGTCGTCATCGGCATCGAACCATGAAACGCGGGCATCGGTCAGATTGACCGGCGACAAGCGCTCCCTGATCCGGAGATCCGGCCCCCCGACATGGCGGAACACCCCATCCACCCGGCGATACAGTCCGCCCGGCATGAGATGCAGCTCATCACGCCCGTCATTGTCGACATCCACCCAGTTGGCGGCCATGCTTTTCCGCGGCAAACCCAGCGGCTTCAGATCGGTCACCACGTACGTTCCACCCTGGTTAATCAGGAGCGCATTCCCACCCCGGGCGGCCGCAAAGATATCGATATCCCCATCACTGTCGAAATCCGAGGGCGCCAACTCGGTGGGAATACGCCGCGCCGGATTGGCCCCGATTTCACGCGCCGAGAACCGGCCCCCGTCGTTGACGTACAATAGAAACTTGTCGCGACTGGCCCAGACGAGATCCATGTCTCCATCGCCGTCGGCATCCACCCACTCGAAGATGCCGTCATCGGCGATGTCGAGCCCCGTTTCCCGAGCGACATCGACAAAGGCGCCATCCTCTTTCTGGCGGTAAAGCTGATTGAGCTGACGCTGAAAGCCCCTCCCACAGACAATGTAGAGATCCAGGCGGTTGTCATTGTCGAAATCGACCCATGCCGCCTGTCTGCCCGAACAGCCATGCTTTACCAGGCCCAGCGACTTTCCCCGATCCTCGAAACCCGTCCGCCCGCGGATCAGCAATTCGTCCCAGTAATCCCCCGGCATTATCCACATCATGCCGCTCTGTCCACCGCGCGTGACGAAGACATCGGTTTGACCGTCGCCGTTGTAATCGGCCCAGGCCATGCCATGGCGGTCGCGCATATCCATCGAGAATTCATTCGCGGCCGGTGACGCGTACCCGGGTCCGACATGGATATCCCGGGGCGTAACTTCCGGATCGATTCGGAAGTGGATGGACTGGGCATGGATGTTCGGCTTGAAGGCGAAGTAACCCTCCCCCCGGCCGGTAAACCGGATCACCATATCGGAGATGCCATTCGCGCCGGGAGCGGACTCGGTCGATACATCGAAGTTCTTTTTTTCCTCGATAATCACTTTCTCCGGGTCGAGCAGCCGAATCGTCCCGGATACCGTGCCGTCGAGTCGATCGAGGTCGTGCGCACGGATGACAATCTTGGGACCGCGCCAGTTGATGAAGAGCCCGGGGCGGTCTATCGCCGGCTCGTGCGCGACGACGGCCAGCCCGGGAAATTTCGCATCCTGATCGAACCTCAGGTTTGAGAATCCATCACTGAACACGCCGCCCCCCTGATTCAGCAAGATGCTTTGCGGGCCGGAATGATTCGAGGTGAAGACATCCAGGCGGTCGTCATCGTTGATATCGGCGATTCCGAGATCGAAGATGCCATAGTCGGCAACCGCCAGGGGTTCGGGCTTGAACCCCTCCCCACCCTGCAGCGAAGGAGAACATGCGGAGATCGTGGCGATTGCCCAGCCCAGCGTCAGCAAACGTCCCCATGACCGCAGGCGACGTCCGGAGATACTCCCGACGCACGCCCGCTGTAATCCGCGCCGCCGGGCGAAGATTCCTGGTTCGCGGATCGCCTGGGCAAGGTGATGGTCGGAGTCGAGATGTTCGGCGGGCTTCATTGAGATATCATTATCCGCTATTTCACTGATAGCATGCCAGACCACGTGCGGAGGGCGGCTGTGTGTTTACACGGGCCCGGATTATACTGAGCCCCGGAGCTGTTCACCGATCGCACACATCCTGCCCATGAGACCCCGGTGGCACAGGATTTGCTTCGATGTAAGGCCAGCCATCCCCGCCCATTTATGGATAACACATGAACGCCACCGCAATGATCAAGCCCGTCCTGGTCACCGGCGCCCCGCGCTCGGGCACCACTTGGCTCGGACGCATGCTCACCATCGATCCCGCGCTGTACTACGTACATGAACCGTTCAACCCGCTCGTCAAGGCGAGCGAGGAACTTTACGGGCTCAAGGTGCCTCACTACTTCATTCATATCTGCGAGGATAACGGCGACGAATATCACGCCGCGGTGCAACGACTGCTCGAAGGGCGATACGACTGGAGGCATGGGCTGCGCTCCGCGCGCTCGCCCCGGGACCTGCTGGGCATCGCGCGCAACCTGAGCGCATCCCGCGAGCTGCGTCGTGGTGGAGGGCGTCCCCTGATCAAGGACCCGATCGCCCTGATGTCGGCCGAGTGGCTGTGCGGCCACTTCGACATGCACTGCATCGTCATGATCCGCCACCCCGCGGCATTCGTCGCGAGCATGAAGCGGCTGGGATGGGCCTCCCATCCTGAAAAATGGGCGTTGCCGCAAACCTTGCTGATGCGGGATTATCTCGGCCCCTTTGAACGGCGAATACGTGAGATGAGCGGTGGCGAGCACGACCTGATCGAGCGCGCGTCGCTGGCCTGGGCGATGCATCACCATGTGATTTCAACCTACAAAAAACGGCATCCTGACTGGACCTTCCTGCGCCATGAGGACATCTCGCTCGACCCCGCCCGGTCCTTCGCGGATCTGTACAAAAAACTGGAGCTGCCCTACACGGACAAAGCGCGCTCCGTGATCGCCGAACACACTGGGAAGTCCAACCCCGAACGGGCATCGGGCACCGAGAAAACTCTCAAACTCGACAGCCAGCAGAACATTTCCAGTTGGAAACACCGGCTGTCGGGCGAAGAGATCCTGAGAATTCGGGGTTACGTCGAGGACGTCGCGCGCGAGTTTTATTCCGACGCCGACTGGGCCTGAACCGCCCGGTCAAGATATGACCGATCAGTCCGCCGCGTTCAGCGGGCGCCGCCGCGAGTCATTCCTGAACCGCGCAACAGCCGCGCCAGGGTGTTCCGTGGACTACACACGGCCTCGCCCAGGGCCCGACCCAGCAGCCGCACCGGATTGATCGGATAGCCGAGCGATCGCAATCCTCGCGCGTGATAGCGCCAGAATTCCCGGTCGCGCAGCTCCCACAGGCCCCGGGCCAGAAATTTGTAATAGTTGCGCTCATAGGCCCGGGTCCTGGCCTTGAACTCGCCTGCCTCGAGAAATATGGGGCCGTATCTCACCAGAAGATCGAAATTGGACCACAGAATCCTGTTCAGCGGCTGAGCCGACCGGGAGGTTTCCGACGCGGCGTGTTCACGGACGTACGTCAGCACCTGATGTACAAAGCCGAAATCCTGTTCCTGGAGCAATTCGTACATAAGTTCGACGTCCGCATGCATCTTGGTTGGGTCGTAGAACGAGGCCCGGGCTCGGACAAGATCCGACCGGATCATCGTGGAGGAAGGTGAATAGAACGGGTAGGCCTTCCCCAACAGAGCCAGGCGGCCGGCCTCCCGTCCCGGAATCACCGCGTCCGGATAAGGCAGCCCGTCGCAACGCACCGTCTTCCCGACCAGGTTGTAGGAACCGACGATACCCACTGATGCGTTCGAAACCGCCACGCCCACCATGCGCTCCAGGCATTCGGGGAACAGCCAGTCGTCGGCATGAAGGATTTTGCAGTACACGCTCGCGGGATCCATCCTGGCTACCGCGAAATTATGGTTCTCCACCGCCGAGAGCAAGCTGTCGGTGCCGTGAACCTTGATGCGCGAATCCCGCCGCGCATAACGCTCCACGATGGCAGGCGTGCCGTCGGTGCTGCAATTATTGACTATGATGTATTCCCAGTTATGGTAGGTCTGCCCGAGCACGCTTTCGATGCATTGCGCCAGATAAGCCTCGCCGTTGTAGACGGGCGTGACGATACTGACCAGAGTGGGACTTTGATTCATTGTTTATCCCGAACAGGAGCGCTCAGCACCGGCCACGGACCGGAACCACCCGTCACGGGCGGTTTTTCCGCGCCCGCACCTCGACACGGCACCTGGCGGGGCCGCCCGGGTGACGGATACTTCGTGTGATGCGCGGCGGATGTTGTACGCTCGCCTTGAATAGATCGATAATACCGCATATGTTGCACAGGATTTCCCGCCCCGTATTAAACTATTGCCTCGAACAAAGAACAAGCCGCATGCGCATATTTGACAATTCCCCGCAGCCAGACAGGCTTTACCGCCTTACCGGCCTGCTATTGGCATGCGTGATCCCCTTTGCCGCGCTGGCCGACATCCGGTTTGAAGAGTCTTCACTCGCCGCCGGTATCCATTTCACCGGCCCGTCGGCCGGCTCGTCCTGGGGCGATTTCGACAACGATGGATGGCCGGATCTGTGGGTCTCGAACCACCATGGCATCCGGCCCTCGCTCTATCTGAACCTGCACGACGGCACGTTCGCAAACCGCGCGGCCGACATCCTCGTCGATGATGCCGCATCCGGTTTCCTGGGGCCGAACGGAAAACGTCTGCCGACCGCTCCGGCGCCCGATTTCCATGGCGCGGCCTGGGCCGATTTCGACGGCGATGGCGACCAGGATCTGGTTGTGGTCACCGGTGGAGGCGCGGGGCGGGGGGCCAGTGCAAACAGATTGTTTATCAACGAAGACGGCAAGCTGACCAACCTGGCCGGGAAGTACGGGGTGGATTACTCGCTGGGCCGGGGCAGAACACCGCTCTGGCTCGACATCGACCAGGACGGGAAACTCGACCTCCTGTTGATGAACCATCCCCGCGTGGAGGCGCCGTCGGCGATTTTCCTGCAGACATCCGGCGGATTTTCTCTCGCCAACAAGGTCCTGGGTTTCCCGCAGCCCGAAGAGTCGTTTCTGTCACGGGCCATGAATCGCGTCAGAGACTACGCCGTGGCCCTGGGTTATAAAAAGCCCGGCGCCATCAAATCCACCGATGAATTCGCGCAACTGGCTGACCTGACGGGCGACGGCCACCCCGAATTGATCGCCTACATGCGGCCCGGGCGGATCTATGGCATGACTTCCACCGGCCTGCGGAACGCGGATGGGACGATATCGCTCCCCAACGTCAGCTCCGTGCAGGACGCCGTCCTCGAAGATCTGAACGGGGACGGCAGACCGGACTGGTACCTGGTACGTTCCAGGCCCTGGGCGACGGATGTGGTCCAGACCGACGCGACGCATCTGCAAGGCAATCTGGCCAACAAACCCGGCGAGTCCTCCACCATCGCTTTCATCTCCGAGGGTTCGATCACGGTCGAGATTCACCGGCCCTGGATGGACCCCTCCGATCCCGCATCGGCGAACCGGCCCATGCTGTATCTCGGGGAACGGCAACAGGAACTGCCCGAAGAGGCGCTGACCGTTTCGCCCGATGACGAATCGATTGGCGCTCTTCCTCCGGCGGGAGCGGGCGAGGGCATTTTTCTGCATTATGACCGCGCCGCGCGAACCTGGACGCTGAGGAGCTCCATCGCCTCCATCGGATACAAGCTGGCGTCGACCGAACCTGTCTCATCCATTCACACCGAGGGCTTCAAACCCTCGAATGGCCGACTCGAGGACAGACTCCTGATCAATGACGGGAAAAAGTTCACGGCACGCAAGGGCCCGGATAGCGGAAATCCCGCCGCCTGCAGTTCGGTCGCCGCCGGCGACTTCGACAACGACATGGACATCGATCTGTATCTGGTCTGTTCCGATCCCACACAGAATCAGCCCAACATACTCTACGAAAACGATGGCAAGGCCAACTTCACCCGGATAGAACAGGCCGGCGGCGCGGCGGGCAGCGAGCGCGGTCGCGGGAATCAGGTGAGCGTCGCGGATTACGACCGTGACGGCTTTCTCGATCTGTTTGTGACCAACGGCCTGGGACCTCCGCCATTCGCCGATGGCCCACATCAGTTGTTCCGCAACCTCGGCAACGACAACCACTGGATCGAAATCGACCTCGCAGGCACGACCTCCAACCGCGACGGCATCGGGGCTCTGCTCACGCTCGAGACCGGCGGCAAGAGCCAGACCCGGACCCAGGGCGGCGGCATGCACAGTTTCTCGCAGAACCATTCACGCATCCATTTCGGGCTGGGCGCCAACAGCACGGTCGACAGGCTCACGATCCGCTGGCCGGGCGGCACCGTACAGGAACTGAGGAACCTCCAGGCCGACCGGATAGTGACTGTCACGGAAGCGGCCAGATGACCCTGGATTCGACGCTCAACATATCGCGCAAGCGGCTCTCGATGGGAGTTCGGCCGATGAACGATTTCCGCCCCGCTTTCGTGGCCAACCGGCTTGCGCGTCTGTCCGCCCTGCTATGCCTGGTCACGGTTCAGTCGCTTCCGGCGGCCATCCGGTTCGAGGATGCCAGCCAGCGGATGGGCATCGATCATGCGGGACAGAGCTATGGCGCCTCGTGGGGAGACTTCAATGGCGACGGCTGGCCCGACCTTTGGGTCGGCAACCATGACAGCAAACCCACGCTCTATCTCAATCTTCAGGGCGGCGGTTTCTCCAACGTGATCGACCAGGTATGGTCGACCAATCCCCACGCCGATACCCACGGGGCGGCCTGGGCCGATTTCGACAACGATGGCGACCAGGATATGGTCGAGGTCGTCGGGGCGATGCAGAACATCGATGGCACATTCTGTTTCGGGTGCGGCCTCAATCATCTGTTCGTGAACGAGGGGGGAAAACTGGTCGAAAGCGCGAAAAAATATGGCCTCGCCGCGACAGGATTCGCGCGCACCCCGCTCTGGCTCGACGCTGACCGGGACGGCAGACTCGACCTGGTGGTGGCCAATACACGGCTCGGTGGCGGCACCACGCCTTCCTGGATTTTTCGCCAGAAGGACGATCACTCCTTCGAGAAAGCGAACAAAATATTCGGCTTCCGCGATGACCGCTGGTCTCGCCGTGATGACTACCTGGGGATGGCGCGCAACGCGCTGCGGTTCAAATTCGGACGAATCAGCCTGGTCAATATGCACAAACACCTGGAATCCGCCCAGCTTTCCGACTTACTGAGCGATCAGGAAGCCTCTCTGGTTCTGTTGTCATCGCCGACCAGGGTTTACTCGATCGATGACGTCCCGTTTAGCGATGAAACCGCGATGATGGGCTTTCCCGCGCTCGACAATATCAGCGACGCGGCGATCGCGGATTTCGACAATGATGGAAAACCCGATATCTATCTGACGATCGGTCCATGGTTGCTGTCGGATGTGATTCAGACCGCTCCTGATTCGATCAAGGCGACGCTGACCAGCAATAAGGATGAAGCAGCCAGAACTGTTCGATTCCATGCGCCGGGACACCTGGATGTACGGATCTTCCCCGCGTTCATTGACCTCTCGACCGTCTATATCGGGACGCAAGGCATCCATCCCGATTCGCGCTCGTTTTCCTTATCCAGCGATGACCCCGCGGTTAACGGAGCCCCATCCGCGGAAGTCGTTCGCAACGGCGGCTTCTCGATCACCTTCGATCGCGAATCTGGCGACTGGGTTTTCAGCAATATCTCGAATGGACTGTTCGTTGATCTCATCATCAATTCATCCACGCCCATCACCGGGCTGAAGCAGGAAGGATTCGAGCCCTTTCGCGAACAGGGTATCGACGCCCTGCTGATGCGCGGAGAAGGCGGATATATCCGACACAAGCTATCCGGCGCGGCCGGCGCCGATACCGCCTGTCATTCCGTCGCCGCCGGCGATTTCGACAATGACATGGATATCGACTTGTATCTGGTTTGCTCCGGTGCCGTCGAAAATCTGCCGAACCGCTTGCTGGAAAATGACGGCAAGGGAAACTTCACTCTGGTCTCCGACGCGGGCGGCGCGGCGGGAAGCCCGCTTGGACGCGGCGACATCGTCGCCGTGGCTGACTACGATCGCGACGGTTTCCTCGATCTGTTCGTCACCAACGGGATGGATCCGACCTCGCCCTTCGTGGCGGATGGACCGCACCAGCTGTTCCGGAATCTCGGCAATGGAAACCACTGGCTCGAGATCGACCTCGAGGGGGTCCGCTCCAACCGCGACGGCATCGGGGCTGTCGTCAGCCTGACGGCCGGAGGGGTAACCCAGACCCGGGTACAGACTGGCGGCATGCACCGGATCGCGCAAAATTTCCCCCGCCTCCACTTCGGCCTGGGCGCGAATGTCCAGGCGGATGAGATCACGATCCATTGGCCCAGTGGTACCGTTCAAACCCTCCATGATGTCCAGGCAGACCGTGTCCTCCGGGCCCGGGAAGAGACCGGCGACAGCCCCCCTTGAGAATCGCCAAAAATCCGTCACATAACCAAAAATTATTTATTTATTAATTTCAATCACTTAACCTTTTTTGCCCTGTTCGCACCGCCTCAAGCCCATTGAGAAACCAGGCGGTTTTCTCTATCATTTTGGCTTGTTCGTACCCTAGCCTCTGCCTGTAAGGACACAGTGTGGCCAGATACATCATGGACAAGCTATGTTCAATAAAACGCCGGACGCCTGGGTGCATCTTAGGTTAACCAAGCAGTACCTTCTTCTCAGTACCTTCTTTCTGGTTCTTGGGCTGTCTCCGCATGCGGAGGCCGTGCAAACGCCTTTTGGCGGTACCCCATGGGCCGTACCCGGGCTGATCGAGGCGGAAGACTACGATCTGGGTGGCTCCGGTGTCGGCTACCAGGACGCCACTTCGGGCAACGAGGGCGGGCTCTACCGAACCGACAACGTCGACATCTGGAACTCCGCGGACGTCAGCGGCGCCTACATGGTCGGCTCGACCAAAGTCGGAGAGTGGCTGGCATACACAGTCAACGTCGCGGCTACCGGCAGCTATGTCCTGAACCTGCGAACGGCCACCGCCGTGAACGGAAAACAGGCGCGCGTCCTGATGGATGGGGTGGATATCACCGGCCCCATCGCGATACCCAACACCGGCGGCTGGACCACCTGGCAGACCGTCAGCAGAACGGTCAATCTGAGCGCCGGACAACATGTGATGCGGCTGCAGATCGACGTCGGCAGCCTCAACATCAACTGGATCAGCTTTACCGCCAACAATGCCGCTCCTGTGATAAACCCCATCGGTACCCAGATGGTCACCGAGGGGATATCCTGGAATCTCCCTTTTACAGCCTCCGACAGCGACGGTCCCGCCCCACTCACGCTGACCCAGACCAACACCCTGCCTGGCAACCCGAACATCCTGACCGACAACGGCAATGGTAGCGGCACGCTGAACTGGACGCCCCCCGCGGGCAGCGCCGCGGGCAGCCCTTATTCGGTTACCGTCACCGCGACCGATGGCGCCGGCGCGTTTTCCAGCCTGAGCTTCGCGGTGACGATACAGTCCGCCCCACCGCCCAATATCGTCGTAATCCTCACCGACGATCAGGGGTATGGCGACGTTGCCTACACCGGGCTCGCGGCCGACCTGGAGACGCCGAATCTCGACGACCTCGCCGCGCATGGCATGCGTTTCAATAATTTTTACGCCAACAGCAGTGTCTGTTCCCCCACCCGGGCCGCGCTGATGACGGGGCGTTATCCCGCGCTGGTGGGCGTACCCGGTACCGTGGCCCGCGACCCGGTCACCAACATGGGGTACTTTTCCCCCACGGGCCCCACCCTGCCGGAATTGCTCAAATCCGCCGGCTATACCACCGGTCTGATTGGTAAATGGCACCTGGGTGACTACCTGGGTGGGGATCCGCACAACCTGCCGACGCACCGGGGTTTCGACCATTTTCACGGATTCATCGGGGCCGCGGGCGATTATTACACACATGACGGATCCAGCTATGGATGGCCGGGCGACAACCTGCTGATGCTCAATGACACGGTGCTCGATCCGGCGTCACTGCAGGGCATCCATACGACCGACCTGCTGACTCAATGGGCGAAGGACTACATCCAGGAACGAGCGGGCTCATCCCAGCCGTTCATGATGTATCTGGCCTTCAGTGCGCCTCACGACCCGGTGCAGCCGCCGCAATCCTATCTGAATCAGGTACTGGCGCGTGAACCCGGCATTGACCCCGAGCGGGCGAAGCTTGTCGCGCTCATCGAACACCTCGACGACAGCATCGGTCAAGTCGTGCAGGAGTTGAAAGACAACGGCATCTACGACAATACGCTCATTATTTATACGTCCGACAACGGCGGGTACCTGCTGCATAACGCCAATAATGGCCCGTATCGGGGTGGAAAACTCGATTTCTACGAGGGCGGCCTCCGCGTACCCATGGCAGCGGTGTGGCCAGGCAGGATCCAGCCCGGCACCCAAAGCGCGGAAATCGCCTTGACCATGGACCTCTACGCAACGATCGCCGAGGCCGCGGGCGTTACCATCCAACATCCGATCGAGGGCAGATCCATACTGCCGACATTGCTTGGACAAAGCCCGCAGTATCCCGCGCGTGATCTTTTCTTCGAGAACCGCTCCACCTTCACCGACACGCTCTGGAAGACGCATTATGCGGTGCGGAGACAGGACTGGAAACTGGTGCAGAACGCGCCCGGCGGCACCTTCGAACTGTACAACCTTGCCAGTGACCCCTACGAGACGCAGAATCTCGCCGCTTCCAACCCGACCAAGGTCACCGAACTGATGGCGGTACTGAATGGTTACAAGGCGGAAGAAAGTCTGGTGCCGTGGCAGCCTCCGCTGGACCTGGAGCGCGGGGTACTCAACAACGTCGACGGCGCCTGGCGCACGATCAATCTGAGTCATCCCTATCGCGCGCCAATCGTACTGACCAGTGTGCAATATCCCGATGCCGCCATGCCACCGGTGGTCACCCGGATCCGCAACGCCGATGACCTCACCGTCGATCATGCCAGCTTCGACATCCGGCTGGAGCGGGCCGACAACTCGGGCACGGCGATCACGCCGGCCACCGTCCAGTACCTGGTGGTCGAAGCGGGAGTGTATAACCAGGCCCATCACGGCGTGGACCTGGAGGCGCTGCGCCTGAGGACAAACCGGACGGACAATGCGTCGAGCTGGGTGGGTACGCAACGGCCCTACGCCAATTCGTACGCCCAACCGGTCGTGCTGGGACAGGTCATGTCGTATAACGATGCCGACTTCTCCACCTTCTGGAGCCGTGGCAGCTCGGCGCAGAATCCACCCAACACCAACACCCTCTATATAGGCAAACACGTCGGCGAAGACCCCGACAAGACCCGCAGCGCGGAAACGCTCGGCTATGTGGTCATGAACGCGGGAATCAGCACGCTCGATGGAGATACGGCGCTGGCCGGACTCAGTTCCGCCGTGGCGCAGGGGATCGAGGACAGCCCGCCATTCAATATCCCGATCAGCGGCCTGACCCAGCCTGAGATAGCCATCGTCAGCCAGGCCGGGATGAAAGGGACCAACGGCGGCTGGGTGGTACAGTACGGACCCGGCGCCGTCTCGCCCAGCCAGCTCGCCGTGGCGATCGACGAAGACCAGAAGTTGGATGTGGAACGCTCGCATCTCTCAGCCGAGCAGGTCGCCTACCTGGTGTTCGACTCGCAGGCCGGCGCGCCGGCCGTCGCGGAACCCGCCTTCGTGCCGGACGGAGGCACGTTCCAGAACTCGGTCGATGTGCAACTCTCCAGCACCACGCCGGGGGCAGCGATCCATTACACCACGGATGGCAGTACGCCGAACGCCACCTCCACGCTGTACACGGCGCCATTCACCTTGACGGCTACCACCACAGTCAAGGCCATCGCGATACGGACCGGATACAACAACAGCGCCGTCATCAGTCGGACGTTCACCATACAAACCAACGGACAGGCGCCCTACGGCGGATTCCCCTGGCCGATCCCTGGCCTCATCGAGGCGGAGAACTACGATCTGGGCGGCTCGGACGTGGGCTATTTCGATACCACAGCGGGCAATGCCGGCAACCTGTACCGCAGCGACGATATCGACATCTGGAATTCCGGTGACACCGGTGGCACCTATATGGTGGGCCAGACCAGCACAGGCGAATGGATGCGATACACGGTCAACGTGGCGGCCGCCGGGAGCTACACGCTCAATCTGCGGGTAGCGACGGCGGCGAACGGCAAGCGGCTGCGCTTTCTGATGAACGGGGCCGACATCACCGGTCCGATCACGGTGCCCAACACCGGGGGCTGGACCACCTGGCAGACGATCAGCAAGACGGTGACGCTCAATGCCGGACAGCAGACCCTGCGCCTGCAGGTCGACAACGGCAGCTTCAACGTCAACTGGATCAGTTTCACCTCGGACGGGTCCTCCAATGCCCCACCGACCCTGAATCCGATCGGCAATCAGACCGTGACCGAGGGCCAGCCGCTCGTCGTGCCGGTCTCGGCCTCCGACACCGACGGCCCGGCGCCCCTGACCCTGAGCCAGACCAACACCCTGCCCGGCAGTCCGAATATCCTGACCGACAACGGCAACGGCACCGGCACGCTGAACTGGACGCCCGCAACAGGGGACTCCTCCGGCAGCCCTTATTCCGTTACCGTCACGGCCACCGATGGTGCCGGGGCCTCCTCGAGCACCAGCTTCACCATTTCGGTCGCTGGGAATCAGGCGCCCGTACTGAGTCCGATCGGCAACCAGGCGATCTCTGAGGGGCAGTCGCTGGGCCTGGTGGTCACCGCGTCTGATACGGATGGCCCGGCGCCCCTGACCCTGAGCCAGACCAACACCCTGCCCGGCAACCCGAACATCCTGACGGACTATGGCAGCGGCAACGGGTTCATCGACTGGACGCCTCCCGCTGGCTCCTCCGCCGGGAGTCCCTATTCAATCACCGTTACCGCCACCGACGGCGCCGGCCATTTCTCCAGCATGATCTTCACAGTCACGGTGACCGACAACCTGCCACCGACCCTGAGTCCCATCGGAAATCAGGTCGTAACTGAAGGCCAGCCGCTCGTCGTGCCGGTCTCGGCCTCCGACACCGACGGCCCGGCGCCCCTGACCCTGAGCCAGACCAACACCCTGCCCGGCAACCCCTTCATCCTGACCGACAACGGCAACGGTACCGGCACGCTGAACTGGACGCCGTCCACGGGCGCGGCCGCCGGCAGTCCCTACTCGGTCACCGTCACGGCCACCGATGGCGACGGCGCCTTCTCCAGCGCGAGCTTCAAGGTCACAGTCATTTCCAGCACGCAGCCCCCCTATGGCGGCACGCCCTGGCCGATCCCCGGGGTCATAGAGGCGGAGAACTACGACCTCGGTGGGCCCGGTATCGCTTACCAGGATGCCACCGTCGGCAACGACGGCAATCTGTACCGGAGCGACAACGTCGACATCTGGAATGCTTCCGATGTCAGCGGCGCCTATATGGTGGGCTCGACCAAGGCGGGTGAGTGGCTGGAATACACGGTCGAGGTGCAAAGCGCCGGCTCCTACATGTTGAACCTGCGGGTGGCGACCGCGGCCAATGGCAAACAGGCGCGCGTACTGATGAATGGCAACGATATCGCCGGACCGATCGCCATTCCGAATACCGGCGGCTGGATCACCTGGCAGACCGTCAGCATCCCGGTCAACATCGGCAGCGCGGGCCAGAAGGTGATGCGCCTCCAGATCGACAACGGCAGCTTCAACGTCAACTGGATCAGCTTCACGGCGGCCGGAGCGTTGCCGCTTCCCTACTCCGAGGATTTCTCCAGCGGCTTCGCCACCAACTGGCAGGTCGTCAATGACTCCGGACAAGACCCGAATTGGGGCGTGACCGCCGGCGAATACCGCCAGAACAACTTCGTCGGCTTCAATGGAAGCGCCCTGCAGGGCGGATACCATCGCGGCACCTATTCCTATCTGGTCCCAGGGATAACGCTCGGCGACTACACATTCAGCGTCAAAGCTCTACCGACGGCGGCCTCGGGACAGGACATCGGTGTCATGATCCGCGTCAACCCCAACGACAACAGCTATACGCGTCTCTCGTACAGCGCGGCGAACGGCTTCGCACGGCTCGAAACCCGCGCCGGAGGCACCTTCCATACCCTGGCCAAAAACGCCAGGGGCTATCTGACCGGCACGCCCCTGAACGTCACCATGAAGGCCCAGGGACCGGTCGTCATCGCCAGCGTCAACGGCGAGAAACTGTTCGGGGCTTACGACACGAGCCTGAGCAGCGGCACCGTGGGACTCTACTGCCGCGACCAGTGCGCCTTCGACGATGTTTACATCCAGGACAATGATACGGTTCCGGCCGTCGCGATATCCGCGCCCGTGTCCTACTCGGTCTCTCCGGGCACCACGTTCGACGTGGGCGCCGTCGTGATGAACAAGCCCGCCGGAGCCACGGTCGAATTCCAGCTGAACAGCCTGCTCAACTCCTGTACCGTCGCGAGCGAGACGGGACATGCCGGCCTGTTCACCGCCTCCTGCACCGCGCCGGCCCAGGGGGTCTATCAATTGAGCGCGGTATTGCGCGATCAGTTCAATGTCCAGCTGGACAGCGACACCAATACCTCCATAAGCTCCGGTGGCGATAACCATGTGGCGTTCGGCGACAGTATCACCAACGGGCTGGACGACAGCACTTCCAGCGACGGTATTTCGCAGGGCGGCTGGGTGATCTCCTCACAGGGTTATGAAGCCGCCCTGACCGATTTGCTCAACTCGCAACAACCCTATCCGTCGCTCGTGAACAACGCCGGCGTCCCCGGCGACACGTCGGCCAACTTGCTGAACGACAGGCTCGCCTCGGTGCTCGAGGGCTATCCGGATTCCAACAGATTCATCGTAACCATCGGCGTCAACGACGCCAATGGAACGCTCTTCACACCGAGTGGCCTCGGCTGCAACGGCAGCCAGTGCAACGGCACCTTCAAGGGTAATCTGCAGGCAACTATCAACCAGCTCACCGCCGCGGGAAAAACCGTCGTCGTCAACCGGGCGCCGCCCCGGTTCGGCGATCCATTCCAGGCGCCCTATGCGGATCCGGCGAATCATGCACGCAATCTGCTGATTCGTGACGGATACAATGCCGTGATCGCCAATGAGCTCACGGACCGACAATTGGGGGCGAATCTGTACGATTATTTCCTCGGCAGCGAGAACAAATTCTACCTGTACGCCACCAACCTTCATCCGAACGCGCTCGGCTACGAGGTCATGGCGCGCCTGATCGCCAACGCGCTGACCGGAAACTCGACGCCGCCATTCGTCGCCAGCGCCCTGTGCCTGCGCTTGTCCCAGGGCGGCTCGTGCGCAAGCCCGCTTCCCTACAAAGAAAACCTGATGGAGCCCGGCGATCCGTACTATGTCGATCAAACCTACACGATCAACAGCCCGATTCCGGCGGCGCTCGCGCATGGGCGCTGGATACTGACCGGCAATCTGGACAAGAACGCCGCCAACAGCGATTACCTGTCGTTCAACATTCCGGCGCCCGCGACGCTGTACGTGGCGTATGATGCCAATGCCGCCACGCTGCCCTCCTGGCTATCCTCCGGATTCGTGGATTCCGGATTGCGGATCTACACCAGCAACCCGTCCACGCCGCAGATGAAGCTCTATCGCAAGGACAATGCGTCGGGGACCATCCTCCTAGGAGGCGCCAACGCCGCGGCGACCGGTGCCGCGGCAAATTACATTGCGATCGTGGTCAAGAATTGAGATCCGGACGATATTCAACCCATAGAGCACACGAGCCATGAGATCGATGCACCCATTTACGGCAACCGTCCTGGCACTCCTGGTCTTCACCGCGCACCCCGCGCTGGGCGCCGCGCCCATGACGACCGCCGAATCCATGGCGCGCGCAACGGTCGAGGGATACATGGCCGGCCTGATCAGCGGAAATACGGCCGAGTTGAGCAAGTTCATCACGCCCGACTTCCGCAAGGAACGTCAGTCCCTGCTGGAAAGTCCGGGCTATGGCCAGGTATTGTTGAATTCCTACGCAGGCGCGACGTTCAGCATCTCGGATGCAAGAGAGACCACCGAAGGTAAGGTCGAGGTCGATGCCGAGATCCATCTGCAGGACGGTGGAATGATGCACGTCCGCTTCCTCGTGGCACCTACTGATGGCCGTGGATACGGGATCGACGCGGAATACTGAAACATCGCTCATTTATCTCCGGCAAGCCGGCGCAGCCCGCCGCCGAGCCGGCGACGGAGCCCCCGCAGCCACGTTACCACGGCGCCGCGCGCGCGATCCATCGTCCCCATATCGCTGAGCGTGAAATCGTACCCCAGCCGGCTCAAATCCTCTGAATCGGAGAACGCGCGCGCAATCATCAGCTTTTCGTGCGCCGCCAGCGTTTCGCGCCATTTCTCCAGGCTGTCCGGTTGAGGATTGGAGTTGTACGTTTTGGCGTCATACCAGATCTCTTTTGAGTTGACGGTAATGGCGCTCTCACCCATGTGGCGCTTCTCGCCGGGCCGTAACATCTCCGGCGCCCATGACACACCGAGGAAACCGCAGATCTGGCGTCCCTCGGCCTCCGGGTCCCGGATCAATCGTTCATAAACCAGCGTATACACCTTGTCCGGCGCGGTACGGGAGGCCGAAAAGCCGGAATCCAGGCAGCGTCGCACATGCCTGATCGCGGACTGTGCGTCACGTGTGAACAACGCCGGGGTTTCACCTTTACGCCGGGCCTTTTTCCCAACTTCCAGCAAAGAAGCCACGGTTGCGCGTGGATCGCGCACGATGTGAATGAACTTCGAACCCGGAAACAACTCCACCAATTTGGGAAAGACCAGGACATTCTCGGGTGTCTTCTCGCTGAGCAATTTGGCGCCGTGCCTGTCGGCGAAGGTCAACAGAAATCCGCCAATGAGATTACGCATGCGTTCATCGACCTCCTCCGCTGAGCAGATCAGATCGATCCATCCGCGGGCAACGGAGTCGCGCAGCTTGCCGCGAAGTTGCAGGATATCCGGCAAATGCAGAAACTCCGGACCACCCAGGATATCCGGATGCATATCGAGGATGT
Source organism: Gammaproteobacteria bacterium (assembly GCA_016716465.1). Taxonomy (NCBI): domain Bacteria; kingdom Pseudomonadati; phylum Pseudomonadota; class Gammaproteobacteria; species Gammaproteobacteria bacterium. The sequence goes on along the minus strand of JADJWH010000007.1, from coordinate 164,343 downwards.
TCTGTAACAAGGTTGTTCCCGACCGGGGGGCCCCGCCCAGAAAGATCAGCCGCTGCTCATTGGTCGACATCACGATTGTCCCGCTAAATTATCGAAAATGATCCTGCCCCAACGAAGCTATCGCGACCCAAACCCGGTGCTGTCCACGGAATTGACGCGCTCTTGAGGCTGTGTCTATGCAGAGAGTATCGGGCAAAATTCCGGGGATTTGAATCCAGTTGAGCTAGTTAATGCCCGAAAAACCGATCCAGTTGACGTTGAAGCTGCCGCTGTCGACCTGCAGGCGCAGGGTCTGCTGGCCGGCATTGAGCGTCACCGTCCGGCTGAGGGTGGTCCAGGCGGTCCAGCCGCCGGTATTGGGCACCGCGATCGAGCCGGTGATGTCGGCGCCGTTCATCAGGATACGCAGCCGTTTGTTGTTCACCGCCGTCGCCACCCGCAGATTGAGCGTGTAGCTGCCGGCGGCTGCCACGTTGACTGTGTAGTCCAGCCACTCGCCGGCGCTGGTCTGGCCCACCATGTAGGCGCCATCCACGTCGGAGGCGACCCAGATGTCGACGCCGTCGCTGCGGTAGAGATTGCCGGCGTTGCCCGCCGTGGTGTCGAAATAGCCCACGCCTGAGCCGCCCAGGTCGTAGTTCTCCGCCTCGATGATCCCCGGGATCGGCCACGCGCTCCCGCCGTAAGGCGTGTGCGAGCTGACCGGGAGAACGGTCACGGTGAAGCTGGTGCTCGAGGAGGTCCCGGCGCCGTCGGTGGCCGTGACGGTGACCGAATAGGGGCTGCCGGCCGCGGAGCCCGCGGCCGGCGTCCAGTTCAGCGTGCCGCTGCCGTTGCCATTGTCGGTCAGGATGTTCGGGCTGCCGGGCAGCGTACTGGTCTGGCTCAGGCTCAGCGGGGCTGGACCGTCGGCGTCAGTGGCCGAGACCGGCACGACAAGTAATTGCCCTTCATTCACCGTCTGATTGCCGATTGGGCTCAGGGTGGGCGCGGCATTGGAGAAACCGGAGGTGAAACCGATCCAGTTGACGTTGAAGCTGCCGCTGTCGACCTGCAGGCGCAGGGTCTGCTGGCCGGCATTGAGCGTCACCGTCCGGCTGAGGGTGGTCCAGGCGGTCCAGCCGCCGGTATTGGGCACCGCGATCGAGCCGGTGATGTCGGCGCCGTTCATCAGGATACGCAGCCGTTTGTTGTTCACCGCCGTCGCCACCCGCAGATTGAGCGTGTAGCTGCCGGCGGCTGCCACGTTGACTGTGTAGTCCAGCCACTCGCCGGCGCTGGTCTGGCCCACCATGTAGGCGCCATCCACGTCGGAGGCGACCCAGATGTCGACGCCGTCGCTGCGGTAGAGATTGCCGGCGTTGCCCGCCGTGGTGTCGAAATAGCCCACGCCTGAGCCGCCCAGGTCGTAGTTCTCCGCCTCGATGATCCCCGGGATCGGCCACGCGCTCCCGCCGTAAGGCGTGTGCGAGCTGACCGGGAGAACGGTCACGGTGAAGCTGGTGCTCGAGGAGGTCCCGGCGCCGTCGGTGGCCGTGACGGTGACCGAATAGGGGCTGCCGGCCGCGGAGCCCGCGGCCGGCGTCCAGTTCAGCGTGCCGCTGCCGTTGCCATTGTCGGTCAGGATGTTCGGGCTGCCGGGCAGCGTATTGGTCTGGCTCAGGCTCAGCGGGGCCGGACCATCGGAATCCACTGCGACCACGGCCAGACTCAGCAGTTCGCCTTCCTGCAAGGTTCGATTTCCGATCGGCTCAAGCATCGGCGGGCGATCATCCCCGGCAACACGCAGTGCCGCCGACTCGAGGGTTATCCAGCTTTGGAGATTGGCCTGGTAGAGCGTGTTCAAAACGTAGCTGACGGTCAGGGTCTGGCCGGGCGATGCCGCGCGGTAGTTGAGTGTGATGACCTGACTGGTGCGTCCACTGCGGCGATCGACCGCGGTGGTGTACGCCGGAGCACTGCCATCACTCAGACTGGCGGTAAATTGGCCTCTTGCGGCATTCGCTCCCACATAGACCTTGAGGGTCCGGAAGCCCGTATCTGCAGGCACACTGAACTGGAAGCCATTGCCGGCGCTGAACACCCGAACGCCGGATTTGGTGCCGGAATGGGTCGCGAGTGGCGCGCCGTCGCTCCAGGCATAGGCAGAGCTCGTCTGGTTCGTGATCGCGGGACTCGCCCCGCCCAGAGGAAACAGGTTGCCAATCTGGGGGGCAACACCGGATTTTCGATCCGGCGCTGTTACGCTGGCGCGGCCCCAATGAACCCAGTCCGCCGAACCCTCCGCGGTGAGATTCACCGCGGTCGGCGCCGTCATCATGTAGTTCGTCGGTTCATCCGGCCAGGGCGCCGCGCCGTTGAGGCGCGGAACCAGACGACCACCGAATTGATCCCCTGCCTCGCTGATGTCCTGGCTGCCTGGTCCATCCTGACCGAGTAATCGGCTCCCGGTTGCTGAAATCCCCGTACCTGCCGAGCCATAGAGGAGATGAACGGCCCCCGCATCCACGGTGAATCCGTAGTCTTCGAATGGCACGCCTATGACGAGGTCCTGAGCGCCATCGCCGTCGAGATCGGTAGCGGCGAGCGTATGTCCAAACCAGTCAACCTGCTCGGCAACCTCGTCTACGCCGGGGGTATCCTGGGTGAACAGTTGGCTGGACTGGCCGCTCAGTCCGGTGGGGGCACCGTAAAGTATGCTTACGGACCCGGCCTCGATAATGGCCGAAACGCTATCACCGGGTGCCCCGATCGCAAGATCAGCTCGCCCGTCATGGTTGAAATCTCCCGCGGCGAGCGCATAACCCCAGTGCGCATTGGCGACCGGGTCGCCGATGACATCCGGACTGTGTGTCCCCCACAGCTCGTTTCTGATCAGGCCGCCGGCAGCCCCGTAAAAGACCGCCACGCCACCGGCATCGCTGATACCGCCGCTATCCTCGCCCGGCACGCCTATCGCCAGATCGGCGCGGCCGTCACCATCGAAATCTCCCGCCGCGAGGGCATAACCGAAGGCATCATTGGCCTGGGGATAATCGACGACGTCTTCCGCCCACTGCCGCAGGTATTGCGCTCCGACACCCGTCAGACCGCCGGTCGAACCGTAGTACACGCTCACCGCGCCGTTGTTCGGAAATGGCACGTCCGCGCCGCCGGTGTTCTCGCACGGCACGCCAACGGCAAGATCATCTATGCCGTCGCCATTGAAATCCGCGGAAGCCAGGCTTGCACCGAAGCAGTCCTGTGGCTCAACCCAGCCGTCGTAGGAAACGCCGCGATCCTGGTGCCAAAGCTCGTTCCGCGTGGCCGTCAGGCCGCTGGGGCCGCCGTAAACCACATTGACCACACCGGCATTGACGCAGGGATCGCAATTGGGAGTCGGCGGGTTGGCTTCAGGTGGCCCGATGCCGGGATAATCCTCCCCGGGAACCCCGACGGCGAGGTCGTCGTATCCGTCCCGGTTGAAGTCCCCCGCCACGAGCGCGGATGCAAAGCGGTCGTCTGTTTCCGGGTCATCGGCGAGCACCCCCTGATCCCAGATCTGGCTGCCGGCCGCGCTGAGACCCGCGCCGCTGCCGTACATGACCAGCATCTGGCCTCGATTGCCGTTCTTGTTCGGCATACCCACCGCGAGGTCGGTATAACCGTCCCGGTTGAAATCCCCGCTGGCGATGGCCGCACCGAAATGATCGCCCGACTGCGCCGTACCCGGTATACCGACGCTGTCCAGATGCCAGATCTGTTCTGTACCCGCCGCCGGCGCCCCACTGCCGCTTCCATAAACGATCCGTACGGCGCCGGCATCGATGATGCTCCCGACATCCTCGCCCGGAACACCGATCGCCAGGTCAGTGCGCCCGTCGCCGTTGAAATCGGCACGCGCATTCGCGGCCGCCGCCGCGGGGGGGATCGTCAACGGTAACAGCGTGAGGGCGGCCAGCAGGACGGCCTGGCTGAAACCTCGGGCGACGAGCGGGAGAAAATTCATGCTTACTGAGCTATATCCGCCAATCAATGGCACCAACCATACGGAGCAAATTTATAGCATCAATTCCAGCCGAAATCGACTCCCAGATAGTCGTAGAGCTGCTCGTTACTCGCCCGGAAATATTCCACGAGCCCCTGCCGTGTGTCAGACCGCAGGGCCGATTCAGCGCCCGCATTGAACGTGTCATAAGCGCTAAGATCATGGTGCTCCAGGCCCAGAAACCGGGTGACCTGCAGATAAGACTCCGCCGGGTTGGCAAAAAAATCCTCGCTTTTCAGGACCAGCATCTGCTCGCGAGGAAAATATTCGCGCCAGCGCCGGATCTGGTCGACATAGATCCCGCGCCTCAGGTAAGAAAACAGTTTGCACGCTTCGCTGGAGTAGTACTCATCGGCCATCATCCGCTCCATTTCCCCGGCCAGCCGCTGTGGCTCCGCGGCTATCGCCTCCTCGAAACTCAGCGACTCGACACCCAGCTTGACGTGATAACGATAGTGCGAATAGGCGCGATCGACGGGATTGCGCAGCATGAGGATGATCCTGGCGCGTGGATGACGCGCCCTGATCCGTCGGGCGGCATGGGGATGGAAGATGTAATACGGGGTTGCCTCTCCGGTCAGGATACGCGTATGCAACTCCAGCATGCGGCGCAGCTTGTGGTATCGGGTCGGAAAGCGCTTGCTGTACCACGCTTCGCCTCTATAGAAATTTTCACTGAAATAGTGAATCTCCTTTTCCACCGCCGGAAGCACCGCTGGATGACGGGCGAGATAATTGTAGAGCGAAGTGGTGCCGCCTTTCTGGACCCCGATGATGAAAAAATCCGGCGCGGCATGGCCGAGAATCCCGAGCAGATTACTGGGCTTCACGCCGCACCTCCGCCGGTACCTGGCCCCCTGTCACACCGGCGCCGGATCCGGACGCGCCAAGAGAGGATGCGGCCACTCCATCCATCGCGCCATTCAACCCTTCTGAAAGGGGCGAATCGAGATATCGGTGATCTCGGCGGTGAGGGGGGCCATAAGGGCGTGAAGAATCGCCTCCGCGACATCGTCCGGTTGCAGCAGAACATTCGACCGGTAAGGCTTGCCCTCCCGCTCATGGAGTTGCTCCTGCATGGCCGTCGCGGTACGGCCGGGGTAGACGCTGATGACCCGCACCCCATCCGCATTGACCTCATCCCGCAGGCTGTCGGCCAGCGCCGTCAAGGCATATTTACTGGCGGCGTAGGCTGCCATACCGCCCCTCGCCTTCTGCTGGGCCGCACTTGAGTTCACGAATACCACCTGCCCCTTCCGGGCACGGATCGCGGAGAGCAGCCCCTGGGTCAGCAGGAATGGCGCCCGAACGTTGATGAAATACTGCGCATCGAAATCCTCAGTCTTCGCGCTCGCATACTCGGCCGGAACGATCAGGCCGGCGCAGTGGACCAACAGATCGATAGCAGGCTGATCGCGCAGAAGGCTCTCGCAGGCACGCCGCACACCGGTAACGTCCGCAAGATCCACCGCCTGAAAGGCGGTACGCAGCCCAGGATGCCCGGTCGCCACTTGCGCGAGGAGACCCTCACATCGAGCCCGCTCGCGACCGAGCAGGCACAGATTGACGCCTTCCCGAGCCAGCGCCAGCGCAACACTCCTGCCGATGCCGCCGGTGGCACCGGTGATGACCGCGGTCTTTCCCGAAAGCGGGCCCATCATACCTTGGCCAACAGCCCAGCACCCGCCAGCGCAGCGGCAGCGGCGGCGACCTCATCGAACGGCACGCCGGATCGTTCCGAGATATCCAGCAGACTGTGTTTGCCGTCAGACAGGTTGAGGACCCATAAGAGGGTCATGGTCTTCACGGGCTTTTTGTCCTCCGCCCCGATACCGCCGTATAGACCTCTCTTCCCGAGTTGGGGCTCACATTTCGGACTGAGATTGCGGTAGGTGTAATTGTTTTCCAGCGCATCGACGATCTGGCAATACTTGTCAAAGGAATCGGCCAGATTGACTGGTTTGACAAATGACAGATTATCCGCCGAGGTATGGTATTCAGGGTATTCGCCATGGGTCGTTCTGGACAGACTGCCGACGGCGAGATTGAACCCGGGCGAACAGTACTGACGCTCGTCATATCCATAGGGATAGAAATCAATCACCTTGTAGGGCTTACCCGAATTTTTCAGTATATTCAAAACGATTCGATCGATCTCGCTATCCGCCTGGCGGCTTTTCTTATACGTGAAGTCACCGTCGTCGCCGACGCAGACCACCACCAGTCCGTGCTTGATGCGCCCGACCATGGCTTCGTTCAGGCTCAGCCAGGCAATCGACCCTATCGTACCGGGGATAAAGAGAAATCGGTAGGAGTATCTCGTAGTTCTACCGGACAGCCAGCGTGCAAGTTGCGCGGCGAGAGCTATCCCGGAAAGATTGTCGTTACAGAGCGAGGGATGGCACACATGGCAGGAGAACAGTACCTCCTCCGTGGACTCTCCCGGCTTGTAGTACTCGCCATAGGTCATATGACCGGCCTTCAGATCGGAATCGATCACAACCTCGTATTCCGGTTCCGTCAGGCTCAGGAATTGATTATGGCTGACGCAAAACCCCCAGTTTTCGCTGTAATACGAGGTGCGGTAGGGAATCCAGTCCGGCCGGTCGGGAAGGGTGTACAGGTGTTTCTTCAATTCCTCATTCGATACCCGCGCACGTATCGGCGTACTGTAATTCAACACATGCAGATTGTTGTCCCGGAAGTCGATCACCTTCCGGCCGCGGGAATCCATGATGTAGGCATCGCGGATGTTCCATTCCTTCGGAATCGTCCAGTCGAATACCTGCGTCCCGGTTTCGACTTCGTGGATCTCGATCGAAAGCCGCTCTCTCAGGAGAGCGAGTGTCTCCCGCACGCCGTCACCGGTGATGCTGCGACAAATCGGGAACAATTGCCGGACAAGTCCGTACATGTCATCGCCCACGGAGGGCACATTGGCAGAGAAGTCCATATCGTCCATATCATTCGATCCTGCATTGCCGATTCTGCCGGCAGCGCGGCCCCGCGGCCGGCACACTCAAGCGGTTGAGCGCCGCCCTGGTATCTCCACGATTTCGGACTCCCAGCTCAACATCGGTCTGATGACCCCTTTGATATTCCTCGCATAGTCCCCTCGCGCCGACTCCGCGCCTTCATGCCGGCTGTCCATTACCTGGAACGAGATGGCGTCCCGGGCAATGAATTGCGGTATATCCGGTTGCAGTGTCGTTAGCGCGGGAGACACATACAGCAAGCCCTCAGACAGCAGGTTCGCCGGAATCCAGCCACGGCAAATATAGCGGCCTTTCGGGCGCTGTTTTCCGCGCCACTGCGGATCCTGGTCCAAGGCCGCGAACAGGCGCACGCCTTCGTCATTGAAGACATGAAAATGTGGCATCAGGATATATCCCGGCTCGATCACCTCAAATTCAATCTCGATCGCGATCGGCTGAGTAATCTTCATCGCGCTCGATATTTTGCGGTCGGCATCCAGGGCTCGCACGGCAAGCAACCGCGCCACTTTACCTGCGGGTGCCGTGCCCGGATCGTCCCATTGTTTGTGTGATGGCGATCCCTGGCCAGATCCCAGATAGGCGCTCACCACGTCATGCGTCAAACCATCCTTCAGCACGGTACCCTGATTCAGCAGTATCGCTCGATGGCACAATCGGGTGATCGCGGGCATGCTGTGGGAGACGAAGAGAACCGTGCGGCCGCCTTCGCCGACATCCTGCATCTTGTTCATGCATTTCTTCTGAAATGCCGCGTCACCCACCGCCAGCACCTCATCAATGATCAGGATCTCGGGCTCCAGATGGGCTGCCACCGAAAAAGCCAGGCGGACGCGCATGCCGCTGGAATAGCGCTTCACCGGAGTATCAAGGAAACGCTCGACGCCGGAGAACTCGACGATTTCATCGAATTTCCGGTCAATTTCCTTCTTTCTCATCCCCAGAACGGTGCCATTGAGATAGATATTTTCCCTGCCCGTCAGCTCATTATGGAAACCGGTGCCGACCTCGAGCAGGCTGGATACCCGGCCTCTGATTTCGATCGAGCCGCGTGTGGGCGGGGTGATTCGCGACAGGATTTTGAGCAGGGTGGATTTGCCAGCGCCGTTGGTGCCGATTATCCCCAGGACCTCCCCGCGTTTGACCTCGAATGAAACGCTTCTGAGCGCCCACAGGATATCCGACGGCTCGCTCGACGGATCGTCCGGGCCGGCGGAGTCGTCGAATTTATGAAGCGAACGATAGTATCGATAGTTCTTGAGGGGGCTTTTGATGAAATCGAGCATGGCCGCCCCGAAGGTATCGTGCATGGCGTCTTCCAGGCCAAGACGGAACCGCTTGGCGACTTTCTCGACCCTGATAGCGATCTCTTCTGAGTTCATAGGCATGATGTGTCAACTCTGCTGCAGCGGAATACATTACATAACATCGACAAATATCCGCTCGATACGCTTGAAGTAAAAGGCGCCCCCAACGAACAGTAGAACGGCCGTGAACATGCCGGGCAGTATGAATTGCCAGGGCATATCGGCGCCGAGGAGACAGGCTCTATACCCCTCGATCACTCCCACAATGGGATTCAATGAATATACAAACCGGTAATTCTCCGGGATCGATGCCGCCGAATATACGATCGGAGCGCTGTACATGAGCATCTGGACAACATAGTGCATGATGAATTTTATGTCGCGGTAACGTATCGCCATCGCGGACATCCACATGCCGATACCCGCCGGAACCATCATCATCATCAGGATGAATAGGGGCAAATAGAGCAACTGCCAGGTGGGCGCGACCTTGTAGTACACCATGATCGCCAACAGTAGCAACAGCGATATCCCGAAATTCAACATTTTCGAAATGACCGGTGTTAACGGATAGAGCAGACGCGGGAAGTAAATCTTACCCAGCATGTTATGGTTCGAAATCAGGCTTTGACTGGACTGAAGCATGACCGTGGACATATATGTCCACGGGATGATCGCAACGGTCGTAAACAGCGTATACGGTATCCCGTCCGTGCTGATCTTGGCCACCTTGCCGAAGATTATCGAGAAGATAAGTATCTGGACCAGCGGCGTTATGATCGCCCAAATGAACCCGAGGACGGTCTGGGCATGCTGAACCGTGATATCGCGCCACACCAGGTTATACGCCAGGTCGCGGTACCTGATGATCTCGCCGAGGTCGATCATCTTCCAGCCGCTGTCCGGCTTGATGATCAGAACGGGAATATTATCGGATTGTTCCTTAGCCATCGTGATAGAACTCTCGCTTTGTATCAACGCCCTGAATGACCTGTAAAGTCAGGCCAGGTTCTGTCGCGCTCGGAAATCAACCGTGGCGCCGCAGGTGGCCATTCGATATCAAATCCCGCATCATCCCATCGCACGCCGCGCGCCGATTCCGGATGGTATGACTCGGTCATCTGATAAAACACTTCCGTCGAATCCACCAGCGTCTGAAAACCGTGCGCGAATCCACCCGGTATATACAGCATGTTTCTCTCATCCTCCGAAAGCACAAGCCCGAAATGGCGCCCATAGGTAGAGGACGAAGGCCGCAGATCGATTATCACATCGAAAATCGACCCGCGTGTACATCTGACCAGTTTCACCTCTTCATGGGGGGCTATCTGATAATGCATCCCCCGAAGAGTACCCTTCATCTTGTTGAACGATATATTGCATTGCTCAAGGCCGGTCTCTAGACCATGCTCTCCAAACTCCCTGCGGCACCAGCTACGCGCAAAAAATCCTCTGTCATCCTCGATCTTCTCCGGCTCGATGATGAAGGCGCCAGCGAGTTCCGTCTCACGGAATATCATGGATAAACCTTCACCTCCGGAATCGGCACGACGAATTTTCCACCCCACTCGCGTATGTGCTGCATCTGCTTCATGATCTCGTCCTTCAGATTCCAGGGCAGAATCAGGACATAGTCGGGGCGGGTCTCCCTGATCTTGTCAGGCGCGTGAATCGGCACGCGTGTTCCCGGCAGATAAAGCCCCTGCTTGTGCGGGCTGAGGTCAACCGTATAATCGATGAAATCGGAACGGATCCCGCAATAATTCAACAGCGTGTTCCCCTTGGCAGGGGCGCCATAACCGACGACCGATTTACCGTCACGCTTGGCCTCGATCAAAAATTCCAGAAGTTTCCGCTTGGTTTCCTTGACCTGCTCGCTGAAGCTGCTGTAAGTGCCAGGCTGGTCAAATCCCTGGCGCAATTCTTCGGCCCTGAGTTTAGTTACGCTCTCCCCCACTAAATGCCCGGAACCGGCATCATGGCACGCATAGATCCTGAGCGAACCTCCGTGAGTCGGCAGTTCCTTGACATCAAAAATGGTCAGGCCATGTTTGGCAAAGACCTTCTCGACCGTAATGAAAGAGAAATAGGAAAAATGCTCATGGTAAATGGTATCGAACTGATTCTCCTTCATCAGCCGAAGCAGATGCGGGAATTCCATCGTGATGACACCGCGCGGACTGAGCAGGATCTTGAGCCCGCCGACGAAATCGTTCAGATCAGGGACGTGCGCCAATACATTGTTGCCGATCAGAAGATCCGCGCGGGTACCCTGATCGACAAGCTCGGATGCGGTCCGGGTGCCAAAGAATTTCACGACCGCGGGTATGCCCGCCTGCTGCGCGACCATGGCCACGTTCTCCGCCGGCTCTATACCCAGCACCGGGACGCCGGCCTCCTTGAAATTCCTCAACAGGTAACCGTCATTGCTCGCGATTTCCACCACCTGCCATTTCGCATCAATACCAAAGCGCTTCATGGTCTCCAGCGAGTAATCCCTGGCGTGCTTCAGCCAGCTCTCTGAATAGGAGGAAAAATAGGCATAGTCGCCGAAGATCTCCGACGGGCTCTGGAATTCCTCGAGCTGAACCAGAAAACATGACTCGCACACATAGGCATGAAGGGGATAGAACGGCTCCATGCAATGCAACGCGTCGGGTTTGACATAGGAATTCGCCACCGGCGACATGCCGAGATCGGCGAATGTGCGCCGCAGGCCTGCTCCACAGAAGCGGCACGACAAGTTTGCGCTAGACATAGGTTACCCTGCTCTCTTTGTTGTCACGACCAGCGCAGCTGCCTGGTCAATCTGCCGCGATCGAGGTGCTCCTGCAGCACCTTCAGCCGCATGAAGGACGACTGCCTGAAATTGGCATCCTTGAAATGCATTGCCGTCAGACCTTCCTTCAGCCCCGTAATCGCCCCGCGCAGATCAACCTGGGGCTGATAAGCGGACGCCAGCCTGGAAAACAGGTCGAAATTGACCTGATATGAGCGCTTGTCGGGGGCGGCATCCTTGTTGATGGTCACTTCAACCCCGGGAATCTCGCGCGCAACCGCCTCGGCGAGGGCCCTGACCTGGTAGTTCCAGACATTGCTGCCGACATTGAGCGCAATGAAACCGCCGCCATTGTCAACCGGCCGGGTCGCGGCCCAGTCGATCGCGCGCGCCATATCCTGCACCGTGATCAGCGGACGCCAGGGGGTGCCGTCGCTCAGAATCACGATCTTCTTCGCCGCGACCGCGTTTGCCACGAAATCATTCAGGACGAGGTCCAGTCTCAGCCTCTGGCTCATACCGCAGGCCGTGGCAAAGCGCAGGCTGGTTACGATGAATGACTCGCTGGCAAGCTCTTGCAGGTCTTTCTCAGAGTAGACCTTGGATTTCGCGTAAGCGGTCAGCGGATTCAACTCCGCGTCCTCGGCCCTCGCTCCGCCCTCGGCGAACCCGTAGACGCTGCAGCTGGAAGCAAAAACGAAGCGCCGGACACCGGCCTTCCTGGCCTTTTCCGCCAGCGCGACGGTGGCCCGGTGATTGATCTCCAGGGTAACCTCCTCAAAGGCATTCCCCATGGGATCATTCGAGATCGCGGCCAGGTGTACGATGGCATCGACCCCGGACAACATCTCTACCCCGACGTCCCGCACATCCATGAAGTACTGAACATCGAGGTCGCACTCCGGCAAGGTATCCGCCGCCGTGAGGCAATGGGCGAAATAGCCCATGTCCAGTCCAATCAGCCTCGCCTTCGGATAGCTCGATCTGAGCTGTTTCACGACGACGGGACCCACGTAACCCATATTTCCGGTAATCAAGATATTCATGTTATTTCCAACCCGCTCAATGCAATAATCTATCAATCTCGTTACATACATGTTCCGAAAACGGAATGGAACAGGTAAACGCCGGCGACACGGCGTTGAGGACATGCAGTGACTTCGCATCGCCCTCGATCACGAAGTCCATCTCCAGTTTTTTTGTCCTGTGGTCCAGGAGCTGGGCCCGGATGCCGGGCTTGGCCCACCGCCTGTATCGGCCGGAGTCGACGCCTTCTACAAGGACAGAAGCGAGTTCGACCATCCGGGAGCGAGAATATTTCCTGATCTCCTCCATGGCGAGCTTCTTGAAATCGAAATTAGAGCGCGCGAACAGCCCCAATTGACGGTAGACGATCTCGAAAAATTCCCGCGAACTGAAATTCTCCAGACCTTGATACTGCTCGCGCCAAAGCACCGGGATGGCGGTCGGCCCGATTTTCACGTCGTTGTTTACCGTCAACGTATAGTGGACGCCCAGAAATGGGTTTCTCAGGTCCGGGACAGGGTAGATATTGGTGCGAATCGAACCCCTGGGTTCATCCGAATAGAGGTATAGCCCCTTGAAGGGCAGGATGCTGTAGTGCTGGGAGAAGCCGAAATCTTTCGCGACCTTATCCGCGTAGAGCCCGGCGGCGTTGATGACATAACCCGCGCCGTAGCGGCCCGCGGACGTCATGACGGATCCGTTTTCCGCCTTCAGATAGCCGACCCCCGTATGTATCTCGACCCCCTCTTGCGCGGCATCCTCGGCCATCCGGCGCATGACTTCCGTTGGGTCCACGGACGCCGTGGTGGGGGAATACAACGCCCTGCCGCAGGTCTTCACTCGAGGTTCAATGGACCGGGCATCGGACTCGGAGAGCTCGTCCAGTGGCACCCCATTGGCCCGCCCTCTTTTCAGGAGCTCGTCCATCTGGGGCAGATCCTCCTCGTCCCGCGCCACGACCAGTTTTCCACAGGCGTTGATCCTGATGCCTCTGTCGCGACAGTACTCAGTCATAGCGATGTTACCCATGCGAGTAAAGCGCGCCTTCAGGCTGTCAGGGCTATAGTAGAACCCGGCGTGCAGGACTCCGCTATTGCGTCCGCTGGCGTGCAAACCGCAGCCCGGCTCCTTCTCGAGCACGACAACCCGGGAATCGGGATATCGGCGCTTCATGGTGCGGGCGATATTGACCCCAATGACCCCTCCGCCGATTACAAGAAAATCCGTATTGATCACAAATTTACCAGATCTTCCATGGAGCCTTGCCGGTATTCCACAGCTCTTCCAGACGGTTTTTGTCGCGCTGGGTATCCATCGAATACCAGAAGCCCTCATGGCGGTAGGCCGATAGATTACCCTCGCGGGTCAGGCGCTGCATGGGTTCACGCTCCCACATCACCTCATCCTGTTCGATGTAGTCGATCGCCTTGGGCGAAAGCACGAAGAATCCACCATTGATCCATCCGCCTTCATGAGGCTTTTCCTCAAAACTCTTGATAACGGAATCCTGATCGAAATCCAGGGCACCGAACCGATGGGGGGGTTGTACCGTCGTCAGGGTCGCCAGCCTGCCCCGGCTCTTGTGAAAGGCGATCAAGCGGGTGATATCGACGTTACTGACACCGTCACCGTAGGTGAAACAAAAATCCTCATCACCGATGTAGGCCCGCACCCGTCGCAGACGCCCACCCGTCCCCGAGTTGTCTCCCGTGTTCACGAGGGTCACCCGCCATGGGTCCGTTCCATTCTGGTGCATCTCCATGCGGTTATTCTTCAGGTCAAAGGTGACATCGGAGGAGTGCAGTACGTAATTGGCGAAATATTCCTTGATCACGTACCCCTTATAGCCACAACAGATGATGAAATCGTGGATGCCATGACTCGAGTAAATCTTCATGATATGCCACAGGATCGGTTTGCCACCGATCTCCACCATGGGCTTTGGCTTCAGCTGTGTCTCCTCGCTGATACGGGTACCCAGTCCTCCAGCCAAGATCACGACCTTCATTGATGCACTCCTGATGAGTCTGTTGTCCTGCGAAACGGGATGGTACGGAGGATATATCGATCAAGCGCAATATCGAGGGAGATCCCTAGCCGGAACCGGTTATTCAGCACCGCCGCCCTGATTCTTGCTCTTCGCCGCGTGGATATCGAGAACCACACTGCGCTCTTCCTGGTCGCCCTCCCACACCGGCAGGATCCCGCCTACGCTCCTGTCTCGTACCACATCATGAATAAGATCGGCATCAATCCTGGATTTTTGATCGGCATAGCCACAGATCAAGGCGGTATCGCACAGAACGTTAATGAGCCTGGGTATTCCCCTCGTATAGTAATAAACCGAGACACATGCGGCAGCCTCGAAGAGATCCGGATCTCCACCCGCCACCGTCAGGCGGTGCCGGATGTAATCACTTGTCGATTGCATATCGAGAGGGCGCAGGTGAAAATCCACCGCGATACGCTGCGCGAACTGTTCCAGCTCGGGCTGCCTGAGCATGTCGCGCAGACCGGGCTGGCCAATCAACATCAACTGCAGGATCTGGTCCTTGCCCGCGTTGATATTGGATAACATGCGCAACTGTTCGAGCGACTCGATATCAAGGTTCTGCGCCTCGTCGATGATCAGAATGGTGCGGTGCCCAAGGTCATATTCGCGCAGAAGGAACTCGGACAATGTCTGGTACAGCTCGACCTTCTCCTTGCCTCGGTATTCGAGCTTGAAGGCCAGCAGGATCCACTGCAGCAATTCACCGAACGAGCGGTGGGTATTGGAAACGAGCCCGACCTTGTAATTCTCGTTATTCTCGATCTGACCCATGAGGCGGCGGATCAGCGTGGTTTTGCCGGAGCCGATTTCTCCGGTAATCACCGTAAATCCGGCCTGATTCATGAATCCATATTCCAGCATGGCCAACGCCATGCGATGATTCCTGCTCATGTACAGGAAACCCGGATCAGGCAACAGGGAAAAAGGCTTTTCCCTCAGTTTGTAAAACGATTCGTACATAAAATTGGCCGGGCAGTTCAGTAACCGTAATACTGTTGAACGGCTTCCGGGGTCTTATTGAGCACGGTGCCGACTATATTTGAATCCTTGAGCAATTCGGCCGCCTTGCCGACGTCTTTGGCGGGACTCCTGCCTTCCTCGATCACGAGCAGAAAGGCGTTTATATGGGGAGCAACGACCAGTACATCGTCCGCCGCGAGGATGGGGGGCAGGTCAAAGATCACCACGCGCGAGGGGAAATACCGCTTTATCTCATTCATCAGCTGCACCATCCTGCCCGAGGACAGGATCTCGGATGAATTTGCAAACGAGGCGCAACCCGGCAATACCGCGAATCTCTCGATTCCGATGTCGACTAGTATCTTGCCGAGGGACATACCGGAGAGCAGGAAATCACTGATCCCGTATTCGGGACGAAACCCCAGGTACCTGTGAACACTGGGTCTCCGCATATCGAGATCGACCAGGACCACCTTGCGGCCGATTTCCATCCTGGCCAGACTTATTGCCAGATTGGTTGCCGTCAGCGTTTTGCCTTCCCCGGGGTTGGCACTGGTCACTCCAAGGCTATGCCAGCCGTTGGTGCGCATCTGATGCCATACGCGCGTCCGCAGGACTTTATAGGCATGGGCATAATCACCAGCCTCACTCCCTAGGAAAATACGGTTCTGGCGCAATAGCTCCTGCGAAACCTCGATACGGGAAATCTCGCTCGCGTCCTGTGTATTGCCAATGAGGACATCGCCTGGCTGGAGGGCCGTTTCCTTTTCCTGCCGCGTTCGTTCAACCGCCTTGGTAATCCGGTCCATGAACATCATCCACCCACGCAAGCCAGGATGCCGGGCTGACAATCATATGATTTTACAGAATAATTTCCCATCATGATGGTCTCGATCACAGATTATCCGCTGACATGAACAAAGCCTTTATGGCCAAAACCCCAAGAATCAATACGGTAAGAATAATCGTACCGACCAACAGCATACGGCGCTGGGGATGTCCTTCCTCTCCATCGGCCTTGAAGTACGGTATTGTAGCTATCGGCGGAGAACCGAGCAGAACTGAGACACCGCGGGAGCCGCGCACCGTCTGATCCATATATTCGGCAACCGAAGCGACGCCGAGCCCAATTACCATCGCCAACACGGTTCCGAGCAACAGGATCCCGATCCGATTCGGCTGGTATGGCTCACTTGGAATGATAGGAGGATCTATGAGCGAGAACCGCTCGCCTTTCTGATCCTTTTCAAGCTGTTCCGAGACCTGTGCCTCAAGCAATTTCTGCTTGATCTCATGGTATTTCTGCACCGCATTGTCGTATTCGCGGCGCATGGCGACGCCCTCTTGCTCGACGCGCGGCATCTGAACGATGCGATCCTCGTATTCAGCCAGTTTGGCCTTCAAGCGATCCGTCTTTTCCTGCGCCGTTCTAAGGCCGATTTTTATCGCCTCGAGCTGGGTCTTGGTGGCGACATAGGCCGGATTATCGGGCTGGAATCCGTCTGTCGAGATAAGACCACCCGACGTCGAGTTCCTCAACTCGTCATTCAGGTTCGCCAGAGACTTCTTTAACGCAATGATATCGGGGTGATCATCGGAATATTTCTGACGAGCCGACGCCAGCTCGGACTGGAGCTGCAAGATCTGCGCTTCGATACCTTTTCTGTTGGTACCGCTACCCGTCTGCGCCTTGAGCACCTCGATCTCGCGCCGCAGATTGACGATGTCGGGGTGATCGGGGGCGTAGATCGACGAGGCGCGCAACAACTGCATCTGCAAGGATCTGAGCCGGCCCTCCGGGCTGTCGCCGGTATTGGGTTCCAGTTGCGCGAGTTGAGACTCGAGAAAGACCTTGCGCTCCTCCAGGGAGGATATTTCACGTCGTGTATCTTCCAGCTCCCGCTCAGTACGCTCGATCAGATTCATGTTAAGCGTCATCAGCTCCGGCATCTGGCCGACATTCTTCTCCTTGAAGCTGGCCAGCACGGCCTCCAGCTCGGTGATATGAGCGCTCAGCCTGCTGGCTTCCTCGGACAGGAAGCTGGAGGTTTCCGAGGCCATCTGCTCCCGGATTCGTATGTTCTCCTCCAGATACAGCGAGACCAATTCGTCAACCACCTCTTTCGCGGCTGTCGCTTCGCTGTAATAAAAGGAAAGATCAAAGGCGATAGTAGCCTTGCTCTGTCGGCCGCTTCTGGGATCGACGATATCGGCGCTCACCATTTCGACTTCGATGTTTTGCCGTATGTGCGGCAGGATGATATCGATATTCCCGGAACGTCTTTCCTCGGGGAAAAGATCGTACTTTTCGACGATCGACCACAGATTCTCGCGCGTCATCACCCGCTGGCTGATCGTCTGGATCCGCTCTGCCGCGTAACTCGTGACCGTGGACCGCACGAGGTCCTGCGGAATATCCTGCTGTTCGATCAGGATAGTCGCCGTGGAACGATATACCGGCGGCAGGCCGAAGGCGATGGCAACGGCGATCGCGAACACGGCCAGCATGGGGATGAGCAACTGCGCCTTACGCCTGCGCAGCACATCCACATAATCGCCAATATCGAGGCCTGAACGTTCCATAATTACACTACTCCAAACACGGACTAGGGCATACTCGAGCCAGAATCCGCCCAGGTGCCGCCCATTCTACAACATTAATTTCCATCAACGCGAAACCGCCATCCTCGGCCAGGCATAGTTGACGGCCAGATATATCGCGTTGCTGCTTGCCGCCTCGTCATCATCCCGATACTTCTGCCACCGGTAACGATAGGAGCCGTCCATGCTCCATTCCCTGCCCAGCTTCCAGCGAAAGCCCGGCTCGACATCATAATGAGTCCGGTCCGACGCGGCCCTGTTGAAATCGACGGATTGATTCCTGAACGCGGTTGCCCAGAGTGAAACGGACAATTTCTGCGAAAGATCATGGGACATGTCCCAGCTCAGGCTGTCACTCAGCACAAGCGAGCCGATACCGCTCGGCTGAAAGTTCTCGCTGGCGGTTATGCGGTAGGTTGTCAACTCGGAGAGGTTTCCGCTCAGACTGGCATTTATCAACGCCCCGGTTGTTTCCACGTCCGAATTGTCGACGGTTGATATGGCGGACCGAACCCCCACGCCCACCTGCATCGTCAGCATCGGCGAGAATTCGTGCCTGAATCCCGCGCTCAGGCTGTAATCGTCGGTGTCGGTACCTTCTCCGGAGGTGGTATATCGTCCGGCGCCGGCAGTAGCCGTTATGTTTGACCGCTCGGACAGCCTGCGGATCACGGTAAGTTCGGCGCTCTGACGAAGATAATCCGTCAGCACCTCGCTACCGTCTCCGCTATACGTAGTGTCATTGAACATGTACCGCATATCGATCGACATAACCTCAGACAGGGTATATCTCCAGCTTGGGCGCAGCAGAAGACGATTGCGCCTCACCTGAGTCCGCACCAGACCGGCATCGACATCACCTGCTAGCTGCCCGTCATCGTCATCGCTGGAGGTATCCGTAACCGTCGCGAACGTGGTGTCACGCTTATATGATCCGGACAATCCAAACCTGCTCAGCCGGGTAGCGGTACGACCTGAAAACGTCAATAACTGGATATTCGTGTCCTGAACGCTTTCCTCTGAATAGCGGTTGAATATCAGCCTGCCACCGATTCCGTACGAACTGGCGGCACTGCGCTTGCTTAAATCCAAGAGGGGCGATATGGAGCTGCCCCATACTGAGATCGGGTTATCGACGCTCAAATTGATATTGTCATCATGCGATGCCCGCATCTGCACTGATGGCGTCACCGCCCACTGATCCGCCTGGATTGGAAATGACATGAATAATACCGGTATAACCAGGACAATCCGGGCACACCGCCATGTCAAACTCCCACCGCGACCTCCCATGCGCTCCCCAAACATCAACCTTCTACCCGATGGCACGTGAATAAGCCCCACTCAGATGGCCAAGGCCGCCCCCGCGCATGAGATACGATTCGGCATCAGGGAACAACAACCACATCACCACGCCTCAGGATGATGTTCTGCTTGAGATCGGTCCCTGATTTTACTTTGGCGTACTCGAACGGAATGGCGATCTCGACGCCATTCTCGCGACGCAATATCCTTATCTTGTTTTCGGCGGCATATGCGGTCAATCCGCCCGCCAACGCCAAGGCCTGAACGACGTCCAGATAATGACCCACCTGGTATTGACCGGAGTTCTTCACTTCACCAATCACGTATATTTTGTAGGAGGCGACTTTCTCAACCACCACGGTCACTACCGGCTCGGGGATATATTTCTTCAACCGCTGCGTTATTTCCTTCTGAATTTCCTCCGCGGGGCGGGCCGCGGCGGGAATCTCGCCTATCAATGGAAATGAGATCTTTCCATCCGGCCTCACCACAACCTTGCGTTGCAGCGTATCTTCCTTCCATACGCTTATGTCCAACAGATCATCCGGACCGATCAGGTAATCTCCGCTGAGCTCACCGGCGACTATCGTCCGCTCCTGAGTAAATCCGGGGCTTGCCAGACCCAGCATCACGCACAGGAACACCACCGTCCATGTGCCAACTCTCCGGTAGCGCGACTCTCTTACCCATTCAGCACGCATAATATCCACCTGTCACAAGCTGTGTTTTGACATAATAAAGCAACAAATGAGCCAGTAGGCCGGGGCGTCATTAAAAGATATCCTGGGAAGATTCGGTGCTTTCCGTTCCGGAACCAGGCATCCAGATCGGCACGAGACTGGATGTCAATCGAGAAGACCCACAGGCTCAAGATCTTCTTCCGCTCGGAAGCGAGTCGACAGAAGAGAAATCTGGCCCAGTCCTTGGCTTACCGCACGCACTCCCTCCGTGCAGGAGGCTTGTCGCTTATCGATACAAAGCGAACCCGCACGCTTTAGAATCAATAAACGTTCTTACCGGAAAATCCTTTAAATACCGTCAAGAATATGATCTTGAAGTCCAGCCATAACGACCAGTTCTTAATATAGTCGAGATCGTATTCGATGCGCATTTCCATCTTGTCCAAGGTATCCGTTTCCCCTCGCCAACCATTGATCTGGGCCAGCCCGGTAATACCCGGCTTGACCTTGTGGCGCAGCATATACCCATTGATCAGCTTGCGGTATTCCTCATTATGAATCACCGCATGAGGACGCGGCCCGACGATGGACATGCTGCCCTGAAGCACATTGATGAACTGAGGCAGTTCGTCCAGGGATGTCCTTCGCAGATAGGCGCCGAAGGCAGTGATGCGGCTATCGGATTGCTGGGCCTGTTTGACCTCGCCCTCGGTTTCACACACCGTCATGCTGCGGAATTTCCACACCTCGATCCTGTTTCCGCGCAAGCCGTACCGGTTCTGTTTGTACAACACGGGACCGGGAGACGACAATTTGACACCCAGCGCAATGATCAGCATCGGGATGCTGATCAACGTGAGAATGACGCTGGACAGCACGATGTCTTCCAGACGCTTGATCCAACCGTCCACACCATTGAAAGGCGTCTCATGAATGCTGACGATGGGGAACTGACCGATGTTGCTGAGCCCGGCGTTCATAAGATTATAGACGAAGAAATCCGGCACCAGATGCACCGAAACCGTGGTATCCGATAGCTGGGTGAGCAATTTCTTGATCCGCTCTTCGGCGCGCATCGGCAGGGTGATATAAATGGCGTCGATCTTGCCTTCCCGCGCATGCTTGACCAGCGCACCGAGATCACCGACCACTTTGACCGGTTCATTGACCAATGGGCGGTTCCCCGCCGGTTTTCTGTCGTCATAAAAGCCGACCGGCATCAATCCCATCCATTTCGAGTCGAGGATGGTTCGGGCGAACTCCGCACCCAGATCACGCGCGCCGACAATGGCGACCTTGCAGGTATTGAATCCATTGCGGCGCAACACCCCCAGGGAATAGTGAATAAAGCTGCGCCAGGCGATCAGCACCATCGGCGCGATGGTTATCCAGGTCAGGATGACACGTCGCGAGAACTCCTCCGAGCTCTTCGTGGCGTACCCGATCAGCAACAGGACAAGCAGCACCCCCATCCAGACCAGGCATAACTGAACCATCTCCTGAAAAATAGACGCCCCGCGCCGCACACGGTAGATATCCATGAACTGACCGATGACGAAGAACAGACCCATGGCCAGGATTGCCGTCAGAGTGTAGCGATAGTCTCCGACCTCGCTGAAAAACCAAATGACAGCCCACAGGGATACCCCTACCAGTAGGGCATCGATGAAACGCAGGAGCGTGGAAATATCATAGTGATGACCGCGAATGACTCCCCTGAAGGAACGGAAGTTGCCCTCCGATGCCTTCTTCAAAACAGGAAACATCTCAGCCCTGCTCATGGTATGCTCCCGATACGCAATGAGGGCAAAATGTACTGTGGGGAATAGCGGAGATTACAACACATCTGGCTAGGATAATCATGTGTTCTTCAGTATATCGGCGTTTTTAACCACATCTTTTCAAGATATTTACAACACCAGGTTACCCGGGTGAGGTTACACCTTTATTACCTCCTTGTTCGCATAGCGTCATTTCCTTGACTCGCGAATTATAGCAACTACCATTCCATAGTGCTAAATCAATTTTAATACCATGTTTTTAAACAAATAATTTTATATAGGGATTCCTCCTACATCTTCTTGCCAGACAACCCTTCAAGGAAACGCCCCGTTTTAGCGCAGAAAATATCAAAATCAGGGCAAAATTGATCGTCTTATCGCGCCAAACTTCTCCGCCCGGCCTCATCATTCCCGGCTTAGCCACCACATCCCCTCCGGCATCACAACCCGGCGACGGCAGTGGTAACGATAAGGCGCTATCCTCCATACTCAGTGACCATAACGAACCACCACTTCAACCATCCGCTATCCGATCCGATAACATTTACGCACGTGATTCGGGTAGAACGCTCCGACATGGCTACGTTATGATAGCGCCCACAATTAAATTCATATTTCCATTATCGCCACGCAGAGTTATTGAGCACATCTCATGAAAATTACTATTTTTGGTTCGGGTTACGTCGGCCTCGTCACAGGCACCTGCCTGGCGGAGGTCGGCAACGACGTACTCTGCGTCGACATCGACACGCGGAAGATCGCCAAGCTCAAACAGGGGCAGATCCCCATCTACGAGCCGGGCCTCGATGATCTGGTCCACAACAACCTGAAGGCCGGCAGGCTGAACTTCACGACGGATGTCGCGGAAGGCGTGGCGCATGGCCTGTTCCAGTTCATCGCCGTCGGCACACCGCCCGGTGAGGATGGCTCCGCCGACCTGCAATATGTCCTGGAGGTGGCCCGCGGCATCGGTCGGCATATGAGCGAGTATCGCGTCATCGTCAACAAATCAACGGTCCCCGTGGGCACCGCGGACAAAGTAAAGGCTGCGGTCCTAAAGGAACAGGAGGCGCGCCGGATCGACATTGAATTCGATGTCGTTTCCAACCCTGAGTTCCTCAAGGAAGGTGCGGCCATCGATGACTTCATGCGGCCGGACCGCATCATCGTCGGCACCGACAATCCCCGCACGACCGAACTCCTGCGCGCACTGTACGCCCCCTTCAACCGGAATCACGAGCGCATCATCCGCATGGACATCCGCTCGGCCGAGCTCACCAAGTATGCCGCCAACGCGATGCTCGCGACCAAGATCAGTTTCATGAACGAGTTGTCCAACATGGCGGAACGCCTGGGGGCGGACATCGAGCAGGTGCGTATCGGCATCGGCTCCGATCCGCGCATCGGCTATCACTTCATCTACCCCGGGGTCGGCTACGGCGGCTCGTGCTTCCCCAAGGACGTCAAGGCACTGGAACACACCGCCCAGCAGATCGGCTACTCGGCTGAACTGCTGCGCGCGGTCGAGGCCGTGAACGACCGCCAGAAGCAGACCCTGTATCGCAAGATCGACCGGCACTTCGGCGGCGACCTGAAGGGCAAGGTCATCGCGTTGTGGGGGCTCGCATTCAAGCCCAACACCGATGACATGCGCGAGGCGCCGAGCCGCGTGCTGATGGAGGCACTCTGGGCCGCCGGCGCCAGCGTGCGCGCCTACGATCCCGAAGCCATGCAGGAAACCCGGCACATCTATGGCGACCACACTGGGCTCACCTTGTGCGAATCGCAGGATGACGCCATCCAGGGCGCGGACGCCCTGGCTATCGTCACTGAATGGAATACCTTCCGCAGCCCGGACTTCAAGAGACTGAAGAACACCCTGAGAAACACGGTCATTTTCGATGGGCGAAATCTCTATAATCCAGACATCGTAAAACAGGCCGGTTTGAAATATTACTCAATCGGCCGGGGCGAGCAGCCGTTATAATGGGATGGAGCGTGATGGGTTATGGGTGATGAAAACATTTGCTCTTAGTCACCCATTACCCATCACGTATCACCAGAGTCTGATACCTGACATTCTTGTAACATCCGCAACTGACTATTACCGAGATACCCCATGTTGAACCTCAACGATATCCGCATCGGCGTCATCGGCCTGGGCTACGTCGGCCTTCCGCTGGCCGTGGCCCTGGGCGCACATTTCCCCACTGTCGGATTCGATATCAACCGACGCCGTATCAGCGAGCTTCGGGAGGGGCGGGACAACACCCTCGAGGTCAGCCCGGAAGAACTGGCCAATATCCCAAAACTGACCTACAGCGACAACGCGGAAGGCATCGCCTCATGTAATTTCTTCATCGTCACCGTCCCGACGCCGATCGACGCCTACAAACGTCCGGATCTCACTCCTCTGGTCTCCGCGAGCAACACTGTCGGCAAGGTGCTCAAAAAGGGGGATGTAGTCGTCTACGAATCCACCGTATATCCGGGCTGCACGGAAGAGATCTGCGTGCCCCTGCTGGAAAAGAGCTCGGGTCTGGTATTCAACCGGGACTTCTTTGCCGGTTACAGCCCGGAACGCATCAATCCCGGCGACAAGCAGCATCGTCTCGCAACCATCGCCAAAGTCACTTCGGGCTCGACCCCGGAGGCGGCCGACCTCGTAAACGCCGTATATGCGCGCGTCATCACAGCCGGCACACACAAGGCGAGCAGCATCCGCGTGGCGGAAGCCGCGAAGGTCATCGAAAATACGCAACGTGATGTCAACATTGCCCTGATCAATGAGCTCGCGCTGATCTTCAACCGGCTTGGCATCGATACGCTGGAAGTGCTGGAAGCAGCCGGCACCAAATGGAACTTCCTGCCCTTCCGGCCCGGGCTCGTCGGCGGCCACTGTATCGGCGTCGATCCTTACTATCTGACCCACAAGGCGCAGGAAATCGGTTACCACCCCGAGGTGATCCTCGCTGGCCGTCGCATCAACGACAATATGGGCGGTTATGTTGCCGGTCGCGTAATGCGACTGATGACCGAGCGCCGCATACCGATGGCTGACTCAAGAATCCTTATCCTCGGTTTCGCGTTCAAGGAAAATTGCCCGGACCTACGCAACACGCGTGTCGTCGACATTGCGGCTGAACTGAAGGGATACCACGCCCAAGTCGACATCCACGACCCGTGGATCAATGCTGAGGAAGCTGAACATGAATACGGCATCCGTCCCATCGTCAGCCCGGGCCCCGGCAGTTATGACGCTGTAATTCTTGCAGTCGCACACCAGCAGTTCCGTGATCTCGGCATCGCCGGTATCCGTCGCCTGGGCAAACCGAACGCGGTGGTTTACGATGTAAAATCCCTGTTCCCGGCGGACCAGGTGGATGGGCGTCTCTAAGACGCAGGACTGATGCCTTAGGATTAAGAAAAGATCGGGGCGTGATGGGTAATGGGTTGGGTGATGATAACGAGGATAAGCCGTGATGATACGGTATCAATCACCTCATTACTCATCACTCATCACATTCGAATCAATCCTTACCCCAGGTCTACCGCCCTGATTCTTCAAGAAGAGATATGACATGAAAGTCCTTATTACCGGTACCGCGGGCTTCATTGGCTCCACCTTGGCGCAGCGTCTTCTGGAGCGCGGTGACGAAGTTATCGGCGTCGATAACGTCAACGATTACTATGACGTGAATCTCAAGTTCGCGCGGTTGGCGCGACTGAATCAGCACGACCGCTTCACCGACGTGCGGGTGAGCCTGGAGGACCAGGAAGCCATGACCGATACGTTCAAGACCCATCGGCCGCAGCGGGTCGTGAATCTGGCCGCCCAGGCCGGCGTGCGCTATTCACTGATCAATCCACGGGCCTATATCGACAGCAATCTGGTCGGATTCACCAACATCCTCGAAGGCTGCCGCCATTACCAAGTGGAACACCTGGTCTATGCCTCCAGCAGCTCGGTCTACGGAGCGAACACCAGGATGCCGTTTTCCGTCCACGACAACGTGGACCACCCGGTCAGCCTCTACGCCGCCAGCAAGAAGGCGAACGAGCTGATGGCACACACATACAGTCATCTGTTCCAAATCCCCACCACCGGGCTGCGCTTCTTCACCGTCTACGGACCGTGGGGACGGCCCGACATGGCGCTGTTCCTGTTCACCCGCAATATCCTCGCCGGCAAGCCGATCGACGTGTTCAACTACGGGAAATGCCGGCGCGATTTCACCTATATCGATGACATCGTCGAAGGCGTGATCAGAACCCTGGACAAGATCCCGGAGCCGAACCCCCGCTGGAGCGGTGATCAGCCGGACCCGGGTACCAGCCTGGCCCCGTATCGGCTCTATAACATCGGGAACAACAATCCCGTCGAGCTGATGCACTTCATCGAGACCATCGAACGCTGCCTGGGCCGGACGGCGGAAAAGAACCTGCTGCCGCTACAGCCGGGCGACGTGCCGGCGACCTATGCGGATGTTGACGATCTGATGCGCGACGTCGGCTTCAAGCCGGCGACCTCGATCGAGCAGGGTATAGAGAAATTCATCACGTGGTATCGCGAGTACTATAAGGTTTAATAAAGCAACATCCGCGCCCCCTTTCAGTAACCGCCCCCGCATTCTTCCGGGAAACCGCCCATCAAGATCAAGATTGATCCATTTTTTACTAGTTCTTTCTGGCTAGATCTCATGCAGGCGGTCATAACAAAGAACTAGTACCCTTGTCTTCGTGGGGATTCCGCCACATGATTGACGCAGCATGAGGGTGATCTCGCGCACGACCAAAAGACTCGCGAACTCACCAAATATACTTTCCTGGAATTCAGAGGGGCTGCGGCTATGGAGACGGGGACAGAAGCAATAACACTGGCCTATCTGATCCTGGCTCATGCTCATCCCGGGCACCTGGCAAGAATGATCGACAGGCTCGATCATGACTCCGTCGAGTTTTTCATTCATATCGACAAGAGATCAGACATCACTCCTTTTACAAAACTGCTCGGGGAAAACAGAAAAGTTCATTTCATCAGGGAGCGGTACAAAATATTCTGGAGAGGATATAGCCAGATACTGGCGACAATTGCCCTGATGAAGGCCGCGCTGCGTTGCCGGGCACGATACTACGTACTTCTCAGCGGAATGGACTACCCACTGGCCAGAACTGAAGAAATCATTCGATTCTTCCAGGACAAGAACACCCAATATCTTCATTATTTCCCATTGCGCGACACCGAACATTTTCCAAACTGGCTCCGAAAGATCCAGCACTATTACTTCTGGGATTCGGTCCTGACAAATCCCCGGCAGGGCATAAAATCGGTCCGGCATCGATACAAGCGGTTCATACAAAATGAACTCCTATCCCGCATGCGGCCCAGGAAATATTTCGATGATCTGCAACCTTACGGTGGATCGCAATGGTGGATGCTCACCCACGACTGCGTCAAATACTGCCTAGAATTTATAGCACGCAGGGCAGATTTCTCGCTGTTCTATCGTTACACTGACGCACCGGATGAAATGTTTTTCCAGACCATCGTACTGAACTCTCCCTTTAAGGAGGACGCCATCCATTTCAGAGAATATCGCGACAACTACCAAGCCCTCGCGGAAAACGTCCTCAAGCGGCCCTTGGGGTCCTCCCGCTTCAATTACCGGTACATCAACTGGTATGCCCCGGAACGGGGATTCCCCGCTACGCTGATCGATTCGGATTTCGATGAGATGAGAGGGTCAAAAGCCCTGTTCGCGAGAAAATTCGATCCTCTGGTATCGCGGTCACTGCTGGAAAGAATAGACACGGAACTCCTTCAGATATCCCCTCTGGAATATTTCAATTCGGGCATCGCCCGGCAACCCGAACTGCTCGATGCGGTATAGCGGAAAAGCGTCCATATGGACATGATGGATACAAAAAAAGGGCGGAACCAAGTCCGCCCTTGACATACAAGCGCGGCGAACCCATATGTTCGCCGCCTCATACATGACATCTGTCCGGTATCAAGTCACCTTCGGCTCCAACTCGCCCTTGTCGTAGCGCTTGACCATGGCCTCCAGCGAGACCGGTTTGATCTTGGAGGCGTTGCCAGCGGTGCCGAAGGCCTCGTAGCGGGCCTTGCAGATCTCTTTCATGGCCTTGATGGTCGCGGCGAAGAACTTGCGCGGATCGAATTCCTTGGGATTGTCCGCCATGGTCTTGCGCATCGCGCCGGTGGAGGCCATGCGCAGGTCGGTGTCGATGTTGACCTTGCGCACGCCGTGCTTGATGCCTTCCACGATCTCCTCGACCGGCACGCCATAGGTCTCGCCCATGTCACCGCCGTAGCTGTTGATGATCTTCAGCCATTCCTGCGGGACGGAACTCGAGCCGTGCATCACCAGGTGCGTGTTCGGGATGCGCGCATGGATCTCCTTGACGCGTTCGATGGCGAGGATGTCGCCGGTCGGCGGACGGGTGAACTTGTAGGCGCCGTGGCTGGTGCCGATGGCGATGGCCAGGGCGTCGACCTTGGTCTTCTTGACGAAATCGGCCGCTTCCTCGGGGTCGGTCAGCAGCTGGCTGTGGTCGAGATGACCCTCGGCGCCGATGCCGTCCTCTTCGCCGGCCATGCCGGTCTCCAGCGACCCGAGGCAACCCAGTTCACCTTCCACGGACACGCCGCAGGCATGGGCCATTTCGACCGTCCTGCGCGTCACGTCCACGTTGTACTCATACGAGGCCGGGCTCTTGCCGTCCTCCTTCAGGGAGCCGTCCATCATCACCGAGGAGAATCCCAGCTGGATCGACCGCTGGCACACCGCCGGGCTGACGCCGTGGTCCTGATGCATGACGACCGGGATGTCCGGCCATTCCTCGATGGCGGCCAGGATCAGATGGCGCAGGAACGGCGAACCGGCGTATTTGCGCGCGCCAGCGGAGGCCTGCACGATCACCGGGCTGTCGGTCTCGGCCGCGGCCTCCATGATGGCGCGCATCTGCTCCAGATTGTTGACGTTGAACGCCGGAACTCCGTAATTGTGTTCCGCGGCGTGGTCCAGTAACTGACGAAGTGATATCAAGGCCATAGCGTTTCTCCTTACCAGTAAACCCGTCGTGTCTGTCTATTCTAAATTCTTTCCCGGAAAAATCATCGGCTAAACCGCGGCCGGGATAGCCGCGGCAATCAGTAATCCCCTACCCGGATGATCTTCATGGTATTGGTCGCGCCATGCATGCCCATCTGGTCACCCTTGGTAATGATCATCAGATCCCCCGCCTGCACGGTGCCGCGCTTCACCAGTTCGTCGATCACCTCGCGGTTGACCTCGATATGCTGCTGCGAGGCCGAGTCGAACGCCACGGGATAGACCCCGCGGAACAGGCTGACCTTGCGCCGGGTGGCCTCGTGCTTGGTCAGGGCGTAGATCGGGATGCCGGAGCTGATGCGCGACATCCACTGCACGGTCGAGCCGGATTCGGTCAGGGCCGCGATCGCCCGCACGCGCAGATGGTTGGCGGTATACATCGAGGCCATCGCGATCGCCTCGTCGATATGCTGGAACTCGGAGTCCACCCGGTGGCGCGACAGCACGGCGACCTTCTGGCTTTCGGCGCCGCGGCAGATGCGGTCCATGGCCTCGATCACCTTCACGGGATACCGCCCCGTGGCGGTCTCCTCGGAGAGCATTACGGCATCGGTGCCATCCAGCACCGCATTGGCCACGTCGAACACCTCGGCGCGGGTCGGAATCGAACTGTCCACCATGGAACGCATCATCTGCGTCGCGGTGATGACGACGCGATTCATGCTGCGAGAAAGCTGGATCAGGTGCTTCTGCACGCCAGGCAGCTCGGCGTCGCCGATCTCCACGCCGAGGTCACCGCGCGCGATCATCACCACGTCGGTGGCCGCGATGATGTCCTCGATGCCGGCCAGGGATTCGGCCCGCTCCACCTTCGCCACGATGGCGCCGTGACCGCCCGCCGCGCGCAGCAGTTCGCGCGCCTCGTTGATGTCGGCCGCGTTGCGCGGGAAGGATACCGCGACGTAATCGGCCGCGATGGCGGCGGCGACCTTGATATCGGCGCGATCCTTGTCGGTGATCGCCGCGGCCGACAGGCCGCCGCCGAGACGGTTGATGCCCTTGTTATTGGACAGCTCGCCGCCCACCAGCACCCGGCAGATGATCTCGCCGCCGGAGATCTCCGTCACCTCCAGCACGATCTTGCCGTCGTCGAGCAGCAGATTGTCGCCCTTCACGACGTCGTTGGGCAGCTCCTTGTAGGTGATGCCGACACGATCCTTGTTACCCCCATTGGCGGGCCAGCCCGCGTCGAGAACGAAGCGCTCACCCTCTTCAAGGAACACCTTGCCCTCGGCAAAGCGGTCGGTGCGGATCTTGGGTCCCTGCAGGTCGGCCAGCACCGCGACCTCGCGCCCGGCGTTGCGCGCCGCCTGGCGCACCGCCTCGACGCGGCGGACGTGATCGGCGGCCTCGCCATGGGAGAAATTCACCCGCACGACGTCCATGCCGGCACGCACCATGCGATCCAGAACCCCGGGGCTGTCGGTGGCCGGCCCGAGGGTGGCGACGATCTTCGTGCGCCGTAAACGATGTCTTTCTTGCGTCATAGCAGGATGATACAACTCCCTATATTGTCTAGCCGCGCCCGCGGGCACGCTCTTCCAGGATGGCGACGGCCGGCAGCGTCTTGCCCTCGAGATATTCGAGGAAGGCGCCTCCCGCCGTCGAGATATAGGACACCTTGTCGTAGATGTCGTACTTCTGTATCGCCGCGATGGTGTCGCCGCCGCCGGCGAGGGTGAAGGCCGAGGTGGCGGCGATCGCCTCGGCGATCTTCTTGGTGCCGGCGCCGAACTGATCGAACTCGAACACGCCCACGGGGCCGTTCCAGACCACGGTGCCCGCCTTCATGATGATGTCGACGAGCTGCTGCGCGCTCTTCGGTCCGATGTCGAAGATCATGTCGTCGTCGGCCGTCGCCGAGGCGTCCTTCAGCACCGCGGGCTCGTTGGCGTCGAACTTCTTGCCGACGACCACATCGACCGCGATCGGGATCGAGGCGCCGCGTTGCCGCATCTTCTCCATCAAGCCCTTGGCGGTCGGAATCAGGTCGATCTCGGCCAGCGACTTGCCGATCTTCTTGCCGGCCGCGGCAAGAAAGGTATTCGCGATGCCGCCGCCGACCACCATCTGGTCGACCTTCTCGGACAGCGACTCGAGCACGGTAAGCTTGGTCGACACCTTCGAACCGCCGACGATCGCGACCATCGGGCGTTTCGGATTGGCGAGCGCCTTCTCCAGCGCCACCAGCTCCGCGGTCAGCAACAGCCCGGCGCAGGCGACGGGCGCGAACTTCGCCACGCCGTGGGTCGAGGCCTCGGCGCGATGGGCGGTGCCGAAGGCGTCCATCACGAAGACGTCGCACAGCGCCGCGTACTTTTTCGCGGTCTCGTCCACGTTCTTCTTCTCGCCCTTGTTGATGCGGCAGTTCTCCAGCACCACCAGTTCGCCGGCGGCGACGTCGAAACCGCCGTCGACCCAGTCCTTGATCAGGCGCACCGGCTTGCCGAGGCGCGCGCCGATGTTGTCGGCGACCGGCTTCAGCGAGTTTTCCTCGGACCACTCGCCTTCGGTCGGGCGACCGAGGTGAGATGTCACCATGACCTTCGCGCCCTGCTTCAGGCAATGATTGATCGTGGCCATGGAGGCGGTGATGCGCGCATCCGAGGTCACCTCGCCGTCCTTCACCGGCACGTTGAGGTCAGCGCGGATCAGCACACGCTTGCCCTTGAGGTCGAGATCGTTCAGCTTGATGACAGACATTTCTTTCTCCGCTAAAAAGATTTAGATCAAGACGGTGCTTCAGCTAAATCTTCTTTGCTGCCGGATTGGCGCGGGGCCGCGGAAACAGAAGGGGGCGGATCGATCCCGCCCCCTTTCATTCTCTCGCTTACTTGGCCACGTGCTGCACGAAGCGCAGCATGTTGCAGGTATAGCCGTACTCGTTGTCGTACCAGGACACGACCTTGACGAAGGTTGGATCGAGGGCGATGCCGGCCTCGGCGTCGAAGATCGAGGGCATGGAGCAGCCGCGGAAGTCGGTCGACACCACCTTCTCGTCCGTATAGCCGAGGACGCCCTTGAGCGGACCCTCGGAGGCCTTCTTCATCGCCGCGCAGATCTGCTCGTAGCTGGCGTCCTTGGCGAGTTCCACGGTCAGGTCGACCACGGAGACGTCAGAGGTCGGCACGCGGAACGCCATGCCGGTCAGCTTCTTGTTCAGCTCGGGGATCACCTTGCCGACGGCCTTGGCGGCGCCAGTGGACGACGGGATGATGTTCTCGAGGATACCGCGGCCGCCGCGCCAGTCCTTGGCCGAAGGACCGTCGACGGTCTTCTGGGTCGCGGTGGCGGCATGCACGGTGCTCATCAGGCCGCGTTTGATGCCGAAGTTGTCGTTCAGCACCTTGGCGATCGGCGCCAGGCAGTTGGTGGTGCAGGAGGCGGCGGAGACGATGGTCTCGCCCGCGTATTTGGCGTGGTTGACGCCGTAGACGAACATCGGGGTGTCATCCTTCGAAGGCGCCGACTGCACGACCTTTTTGGCGCCGGCGACGAGATGCTTCTCGCAGGTTTCCTTGGTGAGGAACAGCCCGGTGGACTCGACCACCACAGTGGCGCCGACCTCGCCCCACTTCAGGTTGGCGGGATCCCGCTCGGCGGTCAGGCGGATCTTCTTGCCGTTGACGATCAGGGTGTTGTTGTCCACCTTGATGTCACCGCTGAAACGACCGTGCACCGAATCGTACTGCAGCATGTAGGCCAGGTAGCTGGGCTCGAGCAGGTCGTTGATGCCGACGATCTCGATGTCCTTGAACTCGGCTTCCTTGACCGCCGCGCGGAACACCATGCGGCCGATGCGCCCGAATCCGTTGATGCCGATTTTGATTGCCATTGTTTCTCTCCTCGCAAGGCTGAATTGAAATCTGTCAGAGCACGGCCTCGACGACCTTGACTACGTTTTCCACGGTGAAGCCGAACTCCTTGAACAGCGCGCCGGCGGGCGCCGATTCGCCGAAGCGGTCGAGCCCGACCACGGCGCCGTCCAGTCCAACGTACTTGCGCCAGTAATCGGTGACGCCGGCCTCGATGGCCACGCGCTTGCGGCAGGCGATGGGAAGCACGGACTCGCGATAGGCCTTGTCCTGCCTGTCGAACACATCGGTGGACGGTATCGACACCACGCGCACGCGGCGCCCCTTGCCGCTGAGCTGCTCGGCGGCCTTCATGGCCAGGTCGACTTCCGAGCCGGTGGCGATCAGGATGACTTCCGGCGCACCCTGGCTGTCGCGCAGCACGTAGCCGCCGCGGGCGATGTTCGCCAACTGGGCGGCGTCGCGCGCCTGGTGCGGAAGATTCTGGCGCGAGAAGATCAGGCTGGTCGGACCCTTGCTGTTTTCCACCGCGGCCTTCCAGGCCACCGCGGTCTCGACCGTATCGCACGGGCGCCACACGCTCATATTGGGGATCAGGCGCAGCGTGGCGGTCTGTTCCACCGGCTGATGGGTGGGGCCGTCCTCGCCGAGACCGATGGAGTCATGGGTGTAGACGAAGATCGAACGCTGCTTCATCAATGCGGCCATGCGCAGGGCGTTGCGCGCGTACTCGGAGAACATCAGGAACGTGCCGCCGAAGGGAATGAAGCCGCCATGCAGGGCGACGCCGTTCATGATCGCGGACATACCGAACTCGCGCACCCCGTAGGAGATGTAATTGCCATCGGCCACGGTGTTGGTGATGGCCTTGCATTCCGGCCAGTTGGTCAGGTTGGAACCGGTCAGGTCAGCGGATCCGCCGAGGAACTCGGGCAACACCTTGGCCAGCGCGGTGATCGCCATCTGCGAGGCCTTGCGCGTGGCCGGGCTCTCGCCCTTCTCGGCGCAGGCCTTGATATAGCCCTGCACGTGCTGTTCCCAGTTCGCGGGCAGCGTGCCGTTGACGCGGCGCTCGAACTCGGCGGCCAGGGCGGGGTGGGCGGCCTTGTAGGCCTTGAATTTCTCGCCCCAGGCCTGCTCGGCGATACCGCCCTTCTTCTTCGCATCCCAGCCGGCGTAGATCTCGCCCGGGATCTCGAACGGGGCGGACTTCCAGCCCAGGTTCTCGCGCGTCGCCTTGATCTCTTCATCGCCCAGCGGGGCGCCGTGGCAGTCGTGGCTGCCGCACAGGTTCGGGGCGCCGTAGCCGATCACCGTCTTGCAGCAGATCAGCGAGGGCTTGTTGTTGACCGACTTCGCCTCGTGGACCGCCTTCTCGATCGCGGCGGCGTCATGGCCGTCGACAGCGCGCACCACGTGCCAGCCGTAGGCCTCGAAACGCTTGGCGACGTCCTCGCTGAACCAGTTCTCGACATGGCCGTCGATGGAGATGCCGTTGTCGTCCCAGAACGCGATCAGCTTGCCGAGACCGAGGGTTCCGGCCAGCGAACAGGCCTCGTGCGAGATGCCTTCCATCAGGCAGCCGTCGCCCATGAACACCCAGGTGTAGTGGTCGACGATGTGGTGGCCGGGCTGGTTGAACTGCGCCGCGAGCGTGCGCTCGGCCAGCGCCATGCCGACCGCGTTGGTGATGCCCTGCCCGAGCGGTCCGGTGGTGGTCTCGATGCCGGGCGCGTAGCCGTATTCGGGATGCCCCGGGGTCTTGGAGTGCAACTGACGGAAGTTCTTCAGGTCTTCCATCGACAGGGCATAGCCGCTCAGGTGCAGCAGCGAATAGATCAGCATCGAGCCATGGCCGTTGGACAGCACGAAACGGTCGCGGTCACACCAGTTCGGATTGGACGGATTGTGCTTCAGGAAGCTGTTCCACAGGACCTCGGCGATATCCGCCATGCCCATGGGCGCGCCCGGATGCCCTGATTTGGCCTTCTGCACGGCATCCATGCTGAGGGCACGGATCGCGTTCGCTAATTCTCTGCGGGATGGCATTTCTGTCTCCTAAAAATTTAGCTGTTTCAAAACCTGTTCCGAGTACGCGGCCGGCGCGCGGGGCGTCGGCGATCGGCCTTCCAAATGGACAGCCCGGCCGCTCGGGGGCGCATCGCCCCGCAAGACCGGACTGATCCAAAACCAGAAAATTCGCTGGGACCCTGCACTGGCGGCGTGGGCTGAGGACCTTGCCGGTGCCACCGTCACTGGCCGCCATGCCCGTGCATGGTTGGGTAACACCTGTTTCAGACCCGCCGGACCGGCCGTACACCCCTCGCACCGGTCCGCAACCATCCCTCCGCGCGCCCACGCCCGCCCTCGGGCCGGGCTGATAATTTTTATGTGCCGACTATAGCAAGAACCGTGTATTTTCGCCCAGGTTTATGATTCCAGCAACAAAGATCTGCAGCCCGCCTGGAGGGCCGGTTCATCACCGGGTGTCAACATCCCGGCAATGAGGCCTGCGGGCGGGCGCTATTCCCCGCCCCGCCATTTGATCGAACACCCCATGCTGGGAACCTGCTCGCGCGGACCTCGGCCGGTCTGCGCGACCTGCTTCATGGCCTCGAACAGGTCACGCCGGGCGTCCGGTACGGCTTCCTTGCGGCTGGCATCCAGCCGGCCACGATATTGCAACTCGAGCGCCGCGTTGTAGCCGAAGAAATCGGGGGTGCACACGGCCCCGTAGGCGCGGGCGACGTCCTGGGTCTCGTCCCAGAGATACGGGAAGGGAAAGCCGAATTCCGCGGCGACCCGCCGCATATTGTCGAAACTGTCCTCGGGATAGTCCGCGGGGTCGTTCGCCATGATGGCGACACTGCCGATGCCGTAATCCGCAAGCTCGCGGGTATCGCGCACAATGCGCTCGCGCACGGACTGGACGTAGGGACAGTGATTGCAGATGAACATCACCAGCAGACCCTTGGGGCCGCGGCAATCCTCCAGGGTCCATCGCTTACCGTCCACCCCGGGCAGGGAAAACGGCGGCGGTGCGCGCCCGAAATCGCATACCGGTGTTTCCAGACGAACCATGATCTCCTCCCGCTCCGAATTGGCCGCGGCCGTGCCATTCCCGCCGTGCCTAGCCGTGTTGCAAATCGAGCGGTCATTATAGCGGGTCCGGGCGGATCCGGAGGCTGGCTTCCGGGGAAGGGAGGTCCCAGGGCATTTCGACAGAGAATTCATGGGGAATACTGCAGGCTGACGCCCGCGTGCCGCTAGCCATCAGACAGCAAGACCGCTAATATATCGCGAAAATCAATTCCATCGTTATGCACAATATTTAGGCACTTCCTACCCAGCGGACGGCGGGAACTCGATATTGTCCTGGCCGCGCCCGACCAGCCGTCATAACGAGGTCTTTCAATTCAGCGTCTTACATTACGAAGAAGAGGAGCCCATGTCCAAATCCTATCTGTTCACTTCCGAATCCGTCTCCGAAGGTCATCCCGACAAGGTCGCCGACCAGATCTCGGACGCGATTCTGGACGCGATCTTCGCGCAGGACCCGCTCTCACGCGTGGCTGCCGAGACCCTGGTCAATACGGGCCTGGTGGTACTGGCCGGCGAGATCACCACCAACGCGTACGTCGACTACATCCAGGTCGCTCGCGATACCATCAGGGACATCGGCTACGACAACACCGAATACGGCATGGACTACAAGGGCTGCGCCGTGCTGGTGGCCTACGACAAGCAGAGCAACGACATCGCCCAGGGCGTGGACCAGGCGAGCGATGACTACCTGAACATGGGTGCCGGCGACCAAGGCCTGATGTTCGGCTACGCCTGCGACGAGACCCCCGATCTGATGCCGGCGCCGATCTACTACGCCCACCGGCTGGTCGAGCGCCAGGCCCAGCTGCGCAAGAACGGCAAGCTGCCCTTCCTGCGCCCGGACGCCAAGAGCCAGGTGACGATGCGCTACGTCGACGGCCAACCGCATTCGATCGACACCGTGGTGCTGTCGACCCAGCACAGCCCCGACCAGAGCGAATCGTCCAAGAAGATGAAGTCCTCGTTCGTCGAGGCGGTGATCGAGGAGATCATCAAACCCGTGCTGCCCAAGGAGTGGCTCAAGGATACCAAGTACCTGATCAACCCGACCGGCCGTTTCGTCATCGGCGGCCCGCACGGCGACTGCGGCCTGACCGGGCGCAAGATCATCGTCGATACCTACGGCGGGGCCTGCCCCCACGGCGGCGGCGCCTTCAGCGGCAAGGACCCGAGCAAGGTCGATCGCTCGGCCGCCTACGCGGCGCGTTACGTCGCCAAGAACGTGGTCGCCGCCGGCCTGGCAAAGCAGTGCCAGATCCAGGTCGCCTACGCGATCGGCGTGGCGCGGCCGATGAATATCACGGTCGATACCCACGGCACCGGCACCATTCCCGACGACAGGATCGCCGCCCTGGTGGCTGAACATTTCGACCTGCGTCCCAAGGGCATCATCGCGATGCTGAACCTGTTGCGCCCGGTCTACAACCAGACTGCCGCCTACGGTCACTTTGGCCGCAGCGGCGACGGTTTCTCCTGGGAAAACACCGACAAGGCTGCCGCGCTGCGCGCCGCCGCCGGCCGCGGCTGAGTCGCGCCCAACCACCCATCAACCAGTTAGGGGAACGGATAATGAGCACACCCGCCGCAAAGAACGTGGCCACCGATTACAAGGTCGCCGACATGGGACTCGCCGAATGGGGCCGCAAGGAGATCGCGATCGCCGAGACCGAGATGCCCGGCCTGATGGCGATCCGCAACAAGTACCGCAAGGAGCAGCCGCTCAAGGGCGCCCGCATCGCCGGCAGCCTGCACATGACGATCCAGACCGCCGTGCTGATCGAGACGCTGGCGGATCTCGGCGCCGAAATCCGCTGGGCCTCGTGCAATATTTTCTCCACCCAGGACCATGCCGCCGCCGCGATCGCAGCGCGTGGGATCCCGGTCTTTGCCTACAAGGGCGAGAGCCTGGAGGAATACTGGGAATTCACCCACCGTATCATGATGTGGCACGACGGCGGCACGCCGAACATGATCCTCGACGACGGCGGCGATGCCACCCTGCTCGCGATCCTGGGTTCCAAGGCCGAGAAGGATGCCGGCGTACTGAACAACCCCAGCAGCGAGGAAGAGCGCGTGCTGTTCGCCTCCATCCGCGC
Organism: Gammaproteobacteria bacterium; assembly: GCA_016716465.1. Lineage (NCBI taxonomy): Bacteria > Pseudomonadati > Pseudomonadota > Gammaproteobacteria > Gammaproteobacteria bacterium. The sequence continues at coordinate 126,679 of JADJWH010000007.1, read as the reverse complement.
GCAGCTGGCCAAGACGCCCGGCTTCTACAGCCGCATCAAGGGCAACATCCGCGGCGTCACCGAGGAGACCACCACCGGCGTGCACCGCCTCTACCAGATGGAGAAACGCGGCGACCTGCCGTTCCCGGCCATCAACGTCAACGACTCGGTCACCAAGTCCAAGTTCGACAACCTGTACGGCTGCCGCGAGTCGCTGGTCGACGGCATCAAGCGCGCCACCGACGTCATGATCGCCGGCAAGATCTGCGTGGTGCTCGGCTACGGCGACGTCGGCAAGGGCTGCGCGCAGTCGCTGCGCGGGCTCGGGGCGACCGTGTGGGTCACCGAGATCGACCCGATCTGCGCCCTGCAGGCGGCGATGGAAGGCTATCGCGTCGTGACCATGGACGAGGCCGCCTCACAGGCGGACATCTTCGTCACCGCCACCGGCAACTTCCAGGTCATCACCCACGACCATATGAAGGCGATGAAGGACCAGGCCATTGTGTGCAACATCGGCCACTTCGACAACGAGATCGACGTCGCCGGAATCAAAAAGTACACCTGGGAAAACATCAAACCGCAGGTCGACCACATCATCTTCCCCGATGGCAAGCGCATCATCCTGCTCGCCGAGGGCCGTCTGGTGAACCTCGGCTGCGCGACCGGCCATCCGAGCTTCGTCATGTCAAACTCCTTCTCCAACCAGGTACTGGCGCAGATCGAGCTGTGGCGCAATGCCAAGGATTACCAGAAAAAGGTCTACGTGCTGCCGAAGAAGCTGGACGAGGAAGTGGCCCGCCTGCATCTGCAAAAGATCGGCGCCAAGCTCACCCGCCTGTCGGACGAGCAGGCCAGGTACATCAGCGTCTCCGCTGACGGCCCGTACAAACCCGAGCACTACCGGTATTAAGCCACCATGGGGACAGATTTTAACTCTGTCCCCACAACTCCTTTTCATTCTTCTGCGCACGGCTCGCATACAAGATGAAATCCCAACGCCAATACCCCAAGGCCTACAGCTTTGAATTCTTTCCCGCCAAAACGGCCGAGGGCGAGGAGAAGCTGCGCACGGTCAGCCAGAAACTGGCGGAGCTCAATCCCTGCTTCTTCTCGGTGACATTCGGCGCCGGCGGATCGACCCGGGACCGCACGCGCGAGACGGTAGTGCAAATCAAGCAGATCACCGGCGTCGACGTGGCGCCACACCTGTCCTGCATCGGCTCCAGCCGCGACAATATCCGCGAGATCCTGCAGAGTTATATCGACAACGGCATCCGCCACCTGGTCGCGCTGCGCGGCGACATGCCCTCCGGCATGCGCGAGGCGGGCGAGTTCCGTTACGCCAACGAGCTGGTGGAGTTCATCCGCGCCGAAACCGGCAGCCACTTCTTCATCGAGGTCGCGGCCTATCCGGAGGTGCACCCGCAGGCCTCCTCGGCGCGCGCCGACCTGCTGAACTTCAAGCGCAAGGTGCAGGCCGGGGCTGATTCCGCGCTGACACAGTACTTCTACAACGCCGAGGCCTATTTCCGCTTCGTCGACGCCTGTGAGGCGGAGGGACTGGATCTGCCCATCGTGCCCGGGATCATGCCGATCACGAACTACACCCAGCTGGCGCGCTTCTCCGACGCCTGTGGCGCTGAGATCCCGCGCTGGATCCGTAAGCGACTGGAGGATTTCGGCGAGGACATGGCCTCGCTGCGCGCCTTCGGCCTCGAGGTCACCACCGACCTGTGCCGCAAACTGCTGGACGGCGGTGCGCCGGGCCTGCATTTCTACACGATGAATCAGTCGCAGGCGACGCTGGCGGTGTGGAACAACCTCGGGCTGCCGAGCGACAAGACCGAGCGCGCCTCACCTTAAAACGGCACTTCCTTCCCGTCGAAGGCGATGAATGCGCCGGGCGGATATTTATCGATGCGCTCGATTACCCCGGCCATGCCGCGCACAGAGTCCTCGACGTCGATCAGGCCGGAGTGGCCGGTCATGTCGGTGCGCACCCAGCCCGGATGCAGGGTGATGACGCGCACGCCACGGGGCGCCAGATCGATCGCCATGGATTTCGACACGATAACCAGTGCCGCCTTGGCCGCGCGGTAGGCATAGCAAGCGCCGCTGCTGTTATCTCCCGAAGAACCCATCTTGGAACTCAGATTGGCGACGATTCCGCGCGCCTGGACCAGGCGCGGCAGCAGATATCGCACGACGCGCAGCGGGCCGACACAGTCGATATCGAAGACTTCCTGCATCACCTTGGGCGTGACGTTTTCCAGCGCCTGGCCGTTGTCCTTCGGTCCGTAGATTCCGGCATTGTTGATCAGCAGATCGATGCGCTCGGGGAGCATGCCGCCGGTGCGCGGGGCCTCTTCGCGCGTGTCCCAGGCCACCCGGTGCAAGCGCGCGTTATCGAGGGCATCGAGACCGCCCCGGTCATCGCGGTAACAGGCCCACACCTCATCGCCACGGGCGAGATAACGATTGGTGAAGCCGAGCCCCAATCCACGGTTGGCGCCGGTGATGAAGACGTTCATGAGGCCAAGCAATACTCCATTTCAGGAGCCATGACAAGCCGAACCAGACGGCGGAGGCCGGGAGCTATGTGCGGTGGGGGATAGCGCAATATAGCGGAAAAGAAAAACCCCCGCCGACGTCAGTCGACGGGGGTCTGGATAAGAACCTGGCAGTGTCCTACTTTCGCATGGAGGGACCCCACACTATCATCGGCGCTGAACAGTTTCACTTCCGAGTTCGAAATGGGATCGGGTGGGTCCTGTTCGCTATGGCCGCCAGGAAGACGGTATCGAAAACCCGGGACGGTCGAACCCGTCCCCGGATTTCCAAAATTCAGAAAGTTGTCATCGGCGAGGATGTCGCTTGTCGCGCCTTACCGACCATACAAACCGTTTGGGTGTTATATGGTCAAGCCTCACGGGCAATTAGTACTGGTTAGCTGCACGCGTTACCGCGCTTCCACACCCAGCCTATCAACGTCCTAGTCTCGGACGGCCCTTTAGGGATATCAAGTATCCAGTGAGACCTCATCTTGGGAGGGGCTTCCCGCTTAGATGCTTTCAGCGGTTATCCCGTCCGCACATAGCTACCCGGCAGTGCCACTGGCGTGACAACCGGAACACCAGGGGTGCGTCCACTCCGGTCCTCTCGTACTAGGAGCAGCTTCCCTCAAGTCTCAAACGCCCACGGCAGATAGGGACCGAACTGTCTCACGACGTTCTAAACCCAGCTCGCGTACCACTTTAAATGGCGAACAGCCATACCCTTGGGACCTGCTACAGCCCCAGGATGTGATGAGCCGACATCGAGGTGCCAAACACCCCCGTCGATATGAACTCTTGGGGGGTATCAGCCTGTTATCCCCGGAGTACCTTTTATCCGTTGAGCGATGGCCCTACCACTAAGAACCACCGGATCACTAAGACCTGCTTTCGCACCTGCTCGACCTGTCCGTCTCGCAGTTAAGCACCCTTATGCCTTTGCACGCACTGCGCGATTTCCGACCGCGCTGAGGGTACCATCGTGCTCCTCCGTTACTCTTTGGGAGGAGACCGCCCCAGTCAAACTACCCACCATACACTGTCTCCGATCCGGATCACGGATCTAGGTTAGAACTCCGAACAAACCAGGGTGGTATTTCAAGGTTGGCTCCACCGGAACTGGCGTCCCGGTTTCGTAGCCTCCCACCTATCCTACACAAGCTTATTCAAAGTCCAGTGTAAAGTTGTAGTAAAGGTTCACGGGGTCTTTCCGTCTTGCCGCGGGTACACTGCATCTTCACAGCTATTTCAATTTCGCCGAGTCTCGGGTGGAGACAGTGCCGCCATCGTTATGCCATTCGTGCAGGTCGGAACTTACCCGACAAGGAATTTCGCTACCTTAGGACCGTTATAGTTACGGCCGCCGTTTACCGGGGCTTCGATCAAGAGCTTCGCCTTGCGGCTGACCCCATCAATTAACCTTCCGGCACCGGGCAGGCATCACACCCTATACGTCCACTTTCGTGTTTGCAGAGTGCTGTGTTTTTAGTAAACAGTCGCAGCGGCCTGATTTCTGCAACCTCCTTCCGCTCCATGAGCAAGTCACTTCACGTACCAGAGGCACACCTTCTCCCGAAGTTACGGTGTTATTTTGCCTAGTTCCTTCACCCGAGTTCTCTCAAGCGCCTTAGGATTCTCTCCTCAC
>JADJWH010000007.1:0-117500 GCA_016716465.1 Gammaproteobacteria bacterium | reverse complement strand
TGGAGGAGGTCAGCCCCGTCGCATAGACGTTGTGGTCGCCGTCGACAGCCAGCGCCAGTACACCATCGACCACGCTGCCGCCGAGGTAGGTCGAATACACCAGGCCGGAGCCGTCCGGCGCGAGCTTGGCGACATAGCCGTCCGAGGATCCCTCCCTGGAAAGTGGTCTGGAAGGCGCCGGGCGTGGTCGGAAACGTGTCCTGAGAACCCGTCGTGCCCCCGAAATAGACCGCATCCGTTTCATCCACGGCCAGCGCCGCGACATTCTCCGGACCGACGCCGCCATGGTAGGTCGAATAGACCAGCGCCGTGCCCGTCGCGTTGATGCGCGTGACGAAGCCGTCGCTCTGTCCCCCGATCGTCGGCTGCACAACCGTCTGGATCGGGAAATTGCTCGACAGCGTGCTGCCGCCGACGATCATGTCGCCGGTGGCGCTGAGCGCGATCGCGCGTCCGTTGTCCTGCGCGGCGCCGCCGAGATAGCTCAGGTATTCCAGCGTGCCGTCGGTCGCGAGCCGGGCGACGAAGGCATCGCCGTTGCCGCCGTAGCCGGCCTGCACCGCCCCGCCCGATGAGGCCAGATTGCCGGACGTGGTATCACCCGCGATATAGGCCTCGCCCCCGCTGTCGACGGTGATCGCGTTCGCCTGATCCGCACCGCTGCCCTCGATGAAGGTCACGTACAGACGCGTGCCGTCCGGCGCGAGCTTGGCGACGAAGACATCCTTGCCCGTGATGTCAGACTTGGCCTCGTCCGCGAAATCCACCGACGCCGTGCCGCCCGCCACGTAGCGATTGCCGCCCGCATCGACGGCGAGGGCCAGCCCGCTGTCATCGCTGCCGCCGCCCAGGTAATCGGCATAGGCGATGACCGGATCGATGATCAGGCGCCGGGAAGCATCGTAGGACCCGAGGCGAAAGCGAAGCTCCCGCCCGGCCGGGTCCAGCTCGAAGGCGGCGTCGACGCTTTCCCTGCGACCGGAGGATTCCTGATAGGCGACCGGCCGCCGCAGCCTCAGTTCGCCGGTCGCGGTCGCGAGCCACAGGTCTCCCGCCGGATCCAGCCGGGCGGGCCGGGTCCCGTCCAGCCCCAGGCGTATCGGCGCCGGGTCCGCCCCGGGCGCGACGATGAAATCGAATTCCAGTCCGCCCTGTTCACCATGCCAGGCCATGTCGATGCCGGGATATACCGAGGCGTAGGTCACCCGGGCATAGTGCGGGACGTTCACGCGCCAGGCGGCGGGATCATTCCCGGGATAATAATGACTGCGACCCGGCAGCAGGTCCGTACCGGCGCCGGCGGAATCCCCGTTCGCGCCCAGCAGGCGGAATCCGGTCCGCGCGTAGGAACCCGCCGCATCGCGCAGGCGGAACCGCGCCCCGGCCGGTTCCAGGCGGGCGGCGAAACCGTTCCCGCGCACGACAAAGCCGGACGGGGCAACGCCAGCGGCGGCCGGCTCGAAGGCCACCCGTCCCGACGGGGACAACAAGCTGCCCTTGGTCGCGAGGTCGGCGCCCGACTCGGCACCGTTCATCGGTGCCGGCCCGCCGCGCAGGATGAGCACGGCGCACAAGGCCGACAACGCCCCCAGGACGAATACCGTCGCTCTCAGTCTTCCTTCAGGCCGGGACATAAACATGCTCCAGTGGTCATTGCGCCCTGTGCCGGACGCGCGCCGCGGTGAGGGCAAGCGTCAGAACAGATAGACCGCGCCGGCCTCGGCCGCGCTGTCATCCTCCTGCTCGTCGCCGACTTCTCCGCCGACGCCCGTCGCATTGCTGTCCTCGAACGGCGCGCTGGCCGCCAGCGTGGTGCCGTCGGAGGAAAGATCGAGGGCGTAACCGAAATTATCGTCCTCGCCCGACGTGGATTCCTTCGCGTAGGCGAGATCGCTCCAGCCGGTGCCGTCGCGCGCAAAGAGATAGACCGCGCCGCTGTTGATGCCGACGTTGTCGGATTGCTCGCCGCCCACGCCGGTGGTCTGGCTGTCCTCCTGCACGGCACCCACCGCCAGCATGGCGCCGTTCGCGGTCAGCCTCAGCGCCTGGCCGAACAGGTCGAGTTCCTCCGCGTTCGTGGCCTTCACATAGGCCTGCGGGCTCCAGGTGGCGCCGGCGCGCAGATAGACGTAAGCGGCGCCGCTGTCGGTGGCGCAGTTGACCAGCACGATGGTATCGCAGTCGTCGGCCGCATCGCCGTCGACGGAGCGGGCGGCGCTGTCCTCGAACGGGGCCCCGACCGCCAGCGTGGCGCCGTCGCCGGACAGGGCCACGGCATGGCCGAAGCTGTCACCCGCCCTGACATCCGACACCGCGGCCGCGGTCGCGGCCTTCACATAGGCCTGCGGGCTCCAGGCGGCGCCGGCGCGGGCATACACATAGGCCGCGCCGCTGTTATTTTCCCCGCCACCATCATCGCCGTTTTCGAGCGGCGCGCCGATGGCCAGCGTGTCACCGTCATCGGACAGCGCCACGGCGCGGGCGAAATCATCTTGCGCTTCCGTGTTCGAGGCCTTCACGTAGGCCTGCTGCGCCCAGGCGGTCCCGCTGCGCAGGTACACGTAGGCCGCGCCGCTGTCCGCGGCGCAATTGAGCGATGCACCGGCGCAATCATCGATTTCATCACCGTCGAGCCCCGTCGCGGCGCTGTCCTCGAGCGGCGCGCCGATGGCCAGCGTGTCGCCGTCGGCGCCGGACAGGGCAAGCGCGGCGCCGAAGCCGTCGCCCGCGCCGGTGTTCGAGGCCTTCACATAGGCCTGCTGGGTCCACACATCATCGACGTCGCGCACGAAGACATAGGCCGCGCCGCTGTCGGCGGCGGCATCATTGTCTTCCGCGCCGTGCGGCAGCACCTGATATACCCCGCTGGCGTCGCTGTCCTCGGCGGGCGCGCCGACCACCAGGGTAGCACCGTCATCGGCCAGCTCAAGCGCGGAACCGAAGCGGTCCCCCGCGCCGGTATTGGACGCCTTGAGATAGGCCCGCTGCGTCCACGCCCCGGTATCGACGTCCCGCGCGAATACGTACACGGCCCCGCTGTCCTCGGCGCAATTCGCCTGCGCGCCATCACAATCATCGGTCTCATCGCCGTCCACGCCCGTGGCGGCGCTGTCCTCGAACGGCGCCCCGGCGGCCAGGGTGTTGCCATCCCCGGACAGCGCGACGGCATACCCGAAACCATCCCCCGCTCCGGTATTCGAGGCCTTGAAGTACCCGGTCGCGCGGGCGGAGTTCAAGGGCGAGATAATATTCGAGTCGGTGCAGACCTCATCCGCGCCCTGCCCCACGCAGGACTGCACCTTGTAGCTGAGGTTGATCCAGTCATTGAGGTGGACGTCGACCGGATCGGTGAAACTCAGTGCGGTGGTATCCGTCCCGATCTGGGTATAGGTCTCCCCGGCATCCGTGCTTTTCATGACACGATAGCTATCGACGCCATTGACGAGCTGCCAGCTCAGCCGCACCTCCTTGATGCCATAGTCCACGCTGAGCGTGGTGCCTTCGCGGCAGCTGACCGCGACATTGCCCACCGGGCTGGCGATCATCGTGCCGCTGCCGTTGACGATGGCGCAGCTCAGGCCGTCCGGCACGGTGAGCAGCGTCACGTTGTAGGTGGCGCCGACGGGCAGCCCGGTGACGAAGGTAAAGGCGCGGTTCATTCCGAGCGACAGATTATCCGTCCCGTTGTTCTGCAGCACCACGGTGGCCCCGGACGGCCCGGTGATATTGCCCCCCACGGTAAACCCGCAGGCGACCTCGACATCGGTGATGTTCGCCGCCGCCACGGTTCCGGACGCGTTGGCGACGGTGCAGACCTGATCGAACGGCTGGGTGTTCACGGTGACGGCGTAATCCGCGCCGTCGAAGAAGGTGGTGGCAAAGGCGAACGCGCCGTTCTGCGCCAGCGTCAGGTTGTCCGTGCCGTTGTTCTGCAGCACGACCGTGCGCGCGCCGGCCAGGCCCGACAGGGTTCCACCGACGGTCCGCGTACCGCAGACCACCCTGACGTCGGTGATGTTCGCGCCGGAGATGCTGCCGGCGGCGTTCTCGACCGTGCACAGCTGCTTGGTCGGCTGCTGCAGGACGCTGACCTGGTACGGACCGCCATCCGGGATCAGGCGGGCAAAGGTAAAACCGCCGTTCGCGTCGATCGTGAGCCGCTCGGACGAGTTGTTCATGATGATGAGGTCTTCGCCGGTCAGATCGACGACGGTGCCGCTGACACGGTAGGCGTCAGTGCAGCGCACCAGGACGTTATCGACGCTCTCGGTCAGGCGTCCCTCCGAGTTCTCGACCACGCAGATCTGATCCGGCGAGGTGGGATTGGTCCGCACGGTGACCTTGTAGGGATAGGCGAAGGGATAGTCCAGCGGGAAGGCATGGACCCCGCCGCTGTTGACCGTCAGAGTCTCCGTGCCATTGTTCTGCAGCACGAGCCCGGTCCCGTTCAGGCCGGACACCTGCACCTTGAGCTGGTAATCCTTGCCCTCCGAACAGGCCGCCAGCACGCATCCGAACAGGACGAGGAGGACGACGCGGACCATGGCGGGAGCGGGTATCATCGGGTCAGGGCGCGAGGGCGACTGGGATTCCGGGAAACATCGGGCGAATTATACCAGATCCGCCCGCTTCGCCCTGGCGGAGCCGTCCCCGATCCCGGATCACGCGCCGCTCATCCATCATGGCGCCGCCTCGCGCGCCCCGTCAGCGACCCAGCGCCGCCACATGGCGCGATAGGCCGCCTCGAGATCGCGGGTCAGGCCGGGCTCGTCGCGCAGCGGCGAGGCCGCGAGGCGCGGCCGCAGGCCCGCGCGCAGGGCCGCGAGACGCTCCGGATCGTTGGCCAGCTCGACGGCGATACGGACATACTCATCCGCGTCGTTCGCGATCAGCTCGCCGAGGCCGAGCATGCCGAGCAGGGCGTATCCCGAGCGCGCCACCGAGTCGGCGCCGGCCCGCGTCACGACCGGTATGCCGGACCACAGGGTTTCACAGGTCGTCGTCGTGCCGTTGTAGGGAAAGGGATCGAGCGCCAGATCGATCTGCGCCAGCACCTCCCAGTACTGCGGGTTGGGCAGTCGGCCGAAGAAATGGACGCGCGCCGGGTCGATTCCGTGCGCGGCGAAGCGGTCCTGGAACGTGGCGCGGGCCGAACCTTCGGGCATGCTGGTCATGAACAGGCGGGATCCCGGCACGGCGTGCAGGATCTTCGCCCACAGCGCGCAGGTGGCGGGCGAAACCTTGGCCAGATTGTTCATCGAGCCGAAGGTGACGGCGCCGTGGTGTCGCAACGGAGGCGAGGCCGGCATCAGCGGCCAGTCGGCAAGTGGACGATAGCACCACAGGCTGCGCGGCAAGCGGTACAGGGCCTCGCTGTGCCAGGCCTCCTGTCCCGGCGGATCGGTATCCGCGCTGCACAGCCGGTAGTCGATCGCCGACAGGCCGGTGGTCGACGGGTACCCGAGGTAGGTAACCTGCACCGGCGCCGGCTTGTGGGCGAAGGCGAGCAGGCGATTGTCGGTGCTGTGGGTGTGTCCGGCGAGGTCGACCAGGATGTCGATCCCGTCCTGCCGGATGCGCGCGGCCAGCGGCTCGTTCGCCCAGCCCTTGCACGGCACCCAGTGATCCATCAGGGCCATGAGGCGCGCCGTCACCGCATCCTGGCGCGTATGGTTGTAATAGCCAAAGACCTCCACCTGCGAGCGGTCATGGTGGGCGAGGATCGGCTCGATGAAGTACGCCACCGAATGGGCATGGAAATCCGGCGAGAGATACCCCACGCGCAGCCGCCGGTCGGGATCGCGGATATTGGCATGCGCCCGCCAGGATGGCCTGAGCGGGGCCTCGAAGCGCTCGGCGTAACACCGATGCTCGGCCAGTTTCCGCGCCGGCGCGAGATCGTCCAGGTATTGCAGGGCGTACAGCAGCGCGCTGTGCGCCTCGGCAAACTCCGGCTGCAGCGCGAGGGCTCGGCGGAAACAGGCCACGGCCTCTTCCACCCGCCCGCGCTTGAAGTGGGCCGTCCCCAGGTTGTGATGCGCCGCGCTCAGGCGCGGATCCAGCGCCAGGCCCTTTTCATAGGACGCGGCGGCCGCGTCCAGGTGCCCCTGCGCGAGCTGGATATTGCCGAGGTTGAGCCGCGCGGCCACATGATCCGGCTTCAGCGCCAGCACGCGCAGGAAATGCGGGGCGGCCTCATCGACGCGGCCCAGCCGGCACAGGATCAGCCCCAGTTCGGCGGCATATTCGATCAGCGAGTCGTCGGCGCGGACCGCCTGGCCGATCAACTCGGCGGCAATATCCGGGCGGCCGGCGTCGCGCGCGAGCAGGCCCAGGCGGTATAAGGCCTCGGGGTGCCGGGAGTCCAGACGAAGCACCTGCCTGTACAAGGCCTCCGCCTGCGCGAGCAACCCGGCCTGGTGAAATTGCCGCGCTTGCTGCAGCAGGGACTCGATCGCATCGGACGGGGGGGCGGTGGGGACAGATTTGAAATCCGTCCCCAATTTGGCTGTCCCCGATCTGGCGGCGGGGGCGGCGCGTCCGAGGCAGCATTTCTTGTATTTCCTGCCGCTGCCGCAGGGACAGGGATCATTGCGCTGCGGCAGGGCCATCAATAGAGATATACCGACCCGCTGTCCGCCGGCGTGCCGCACAGGCTCAGGTCCGGCTGCATATTGTCGTTGGTCAGGCCGTTGTATACCGGCTTTCCCGCCTGGCCGGTAAACGGGCAGTCGTCGCCGACGGCGCCGACGGCGAGGTTTGCGCCGTCCGCGGACAGGGCGAGCGCGCGGCCGAAATTATCGTCCACGGTCGTGCGTTCCCCGGCGGAGGACTTCACGATATTGAAAAATGCCTGATTGCGATAGATGTAGACGGCGCCGGAGTCGCGGTTGGAATTTTTCCGGCTCACGGAAATCGGCGGCACATTCACGCCGGACGTAAAGCTGTCCTCGCGCGGAGCCCCCACGGCCAGGAGGCTGCCGTCGCCCGACACGGCGACGGCCGTGCCGAACCAGTCGCACGAGGAGGGGAACACGTTGCATTCCCCCGGCTCCGTGTTCGAGGCCTTGACATAGGCCAGTTGCGACCAGGCGGTTCCCGAGCGGCTGAACAGGTAGGCCGCGCCGCTATTGAGCGAGCAATTCAACCGGTCCGCCAGCGCCGCGTCGCAATCATTGACCGGGTTGCCGCCCACCCCGGTCGCCGCGCTGTCTTCCAGCGGCGCGCCGACCCCCAGCACGCCGCCGTCCGCGGAGAGATCGAGCGCGGCGCCAAAATTGTCCTCCTGACCGGGGACCTGCGCCTTGATGAAGGCCTGCTGGCTCCAGACGCCCGCGCTGCGCGTGAAGACGTAGGCGGCGCCGCTGTCGGCCAGGCAATTGTCCTGCGCCTGCGCGCTGCCGCAGTCATCATTCGCGCCGAATCCCGCGCTGTCTTCCAGCGGCGCGCCGATCGCCAGCGTGGCGCCGGTATCCGACAGCGCCACGGCGGTGCCGAATCGGTCGCCCACCCCCGCATTCGGCGCCTTGATGTAGGCCTGCTGGGTCCAGCCGGTCCCATCGTGGGAATACACATAGACGGCGCCGCTGTCGGCGGCGCCGTCGTTGTCCTCGGCCCCATGCGGCAGGGTGGCGTAGACGCCGCTGCCAGCGCCGTCCTCGTTGTTCGCCCCCACGGCGAGCGTCGCCCCGTCGGCGGACAGCGCCAGGGAGATGCCGAAGGCGTCGTTCGCCCCGGTGTTCGAGGCCTTGATAAAGGACTCCTCCGCCCAGATCCCGTCCGTGCGCCGGAAGACATAGACCGCGCCGCTGTTCGGGGCGGCGCTGTCCTCCCCGTCCGGATCGATGCCGGTGCGCGAGCTGGCGTCGGCCAGCGCGCTGACGGCCAGCACATCGCCGGCGCCGGAGATCGCGACGGAACAGCCGAAGCCGTACAGGCCCGCCTCGCGGCTGCCTTTCAGCTTGACCTGCTGGGTCCAGGTGGCGCCGTCATGGGTATAGACATAGACCGATCCGGTGTCCGGCACGACCCCCTGCGGACAGGCGCCCACCGCGAGCGTCACGCCATCGGCGGAATAGGCCAGGCTGTAACCAAACTGCCCCGCCGCCACCGGATCGAAGGGCTTCATGTATCCGATCATGCTGACGGAATCGCTGGGACTGACGTCGAGGGTATCGTTGGAGCCGGTACACCCTTCGGCGTTGCAGGCCTCGAACATGTATTTCGCGTTGCTCCAGTCCGTCGTATGCAGGCGCAGGCTGGCGGTATACCGGAACGGCCCGTTGCCCAGCCCGTCGATGTCTCCGCTGATATCGCTGAAACCGGCGCCCGGTCCCGGCTGCTCGAGGATGCGGTAGAACGAGGTCTGCTCGACCTTGGCCCAGATGAAGCTCAGGGTCTTGATCCCATAGCCGGCGAACAGGAGCTGTCCGGGGGGCGGGGGTGCCGTGGCCCCGGCGCCCTCATCGACTTCCGGAATGCCCCCGATGGGGATCGTCTGCTCGACGCAGGCGCTCAGGCCGAACAGCGCGACGAACAGCAACAGCAGGGACGGGGCGTCCGTCGAGGCACGAATGGTCAAGGCGTCACCGCAGGTCTGAGACATCCGCATTGAGTGTACATGAGGGAATTATAGATGAGACTGTTCATCCCGACGGAAGTTCGTCGCCTCTGGCATAGACCCTAAAAAAGTGAGGGGGCGTTGCGCCCCCTCCGAGTAAGTACTGCTTTGTAAGTTTTCTGAACTAGACCAGCACGATCAGGGCGGGCCGGAAGGCGCAGCACCCAGATCCCACAGGGCCGCATCCCAGTCCCACGAGCCGTTGGCCGAGAAGGTGCCCAGCGGACCGACCGAGGAGTAGGTCGAGGTGCCGACGGCCACGTTCGTGCCCGGAGCGGTGACCGCGAGCGAACCCCAGTTGCGGAACTGCTGGTAACCGAACTGACGCAGCGAGGCCGCGTAGTTACCCGGCATATCCGCGCCGATCCACACCGCGCTGATGCCATCCGTCGAGGCAAAGGCCAGTGCCGGCATGACCGTACCACCCAGCGTGCCACCCGCGGTCGGCATGAACGCCGCGCCGTCGATGGAGGCATAGGTGAACTTGCCCGGGTTGGTGCCCTGGACCTGGTCGATGCGCTGACGCGCATTGCCGTTCACGCCGTCCTGCTGGAAGGTCTGACCCGCCGTGGCGATCTTCTGGTTCAGGTACATTTCGGCACCCGCGCCGCCGCTGGTCGGGATCGTGATATCCCCGTCCGAACGGAAGGAGGCCTCGAAGATCTTGGCACGGAAGTCCATGCCGCCATCGACGATGCCCTGCGAGATCGCGACGTTGTTGGTGTTGACGCCGCTGGCAAGATTCTCAGTTTCCTGCCAGAAGGTCAGGCCCGCAGCCGTCGTACCGTTGGCGTTCTCTTCCGTCACGATGGTACGGATGAAGGCGACGCCGGTACCCGGATCGGTCACCTGCTGCATCAGCAGGCCGTTGCTGGTCGCGTCCAGGGAGACGCACGTCCAGCCGCCGACCGAACACTCGACCGAGGTGTCCGTGATGGTGCCGTTGGTGGCCGAGAACTGGTCAAAGCCCAGGGGACCGTTCCAACTTGCGGCGGAACCCGCCAGGGCAGCACCCGAAACCAGCAAGCCCCCCGCGGACGCCATCGCTAAAGCTATATATTTGCGATTCATGATTACTCTCCTATCTACGCGTCGTTAGGGAAGCAGGAAGTCATCGGCGAAGATGCCCGTCGGAGCCGTCAGCAAGCCGCTGGAGATGGAGTTGGTGAAGTACTCCTGCGGCTGCGTGCCGAACAGCGCCGAGTTCCAGCCGAACTGCGTGCCGGTAACCGCCGCGCTGTTGCCGTTGAGGGTGACCTTGAAGTTGCCAAAGCCATCCGCATTGGTCGCATCGATCGAGGTGCCGCCAACATTGGTCTTGCCGTTGGTGGAGATCGCCGAGTAGCGCTGCACGCCCAAGGTCCGGTCGAACTGGCTGCCGATACCCGAGGCCGCCTGCGTCAACCACACCGCCGTGACGGAGCCGCCGGCCGCATAGGCCAGGGTCTGCACGCCTTCCGTCGGGCTCGCGCCCAGGGTCAGCGTACCGCCCGCGGTCAGGGCGCCGGAACGACGCACCGTGATCGAGCCTTCGTTGCCGGTGGCGCCGTTGGCGACACCGCCGGTGGAATAGGCGTTCAACTCCAGGTAGTTCACGCCGTTCTCATGGAAATGCCAGTCCATGCGACGGGTGGTGGCGCCCAGACCTTGCTCCTGGTCCGCGACGAAGTGCGCCAGGCTGCCCGACAGCAGGGCACCCTGCGAGATCTCCGCCGAGGTTTCCATTGCATCGTTGCCCAGCTGAGTGCCGGACTTGATCACGCTGCGGTTGGTGTAGTTGTTGCCGCCGCCGCCGTCGATGCCGATCTGGCCTTCAATGCGGAAACCCAGGGCCTGAACCGAGGCCAGGTCCGACGCATTGGCGCCTTCTTCGGTAACGATGGTGCGGAAGTAGGAGACGGTGGTGTCCGCGTTGTCCACCATCTTTTGCTGCAGGATGCCGTTGCCGGTGGCGTCCAGGTTGGTACAGGTATGGCCCGCCGGGCAGGTCGCCGTGATTACGCCCGCGTTAACCGTCCACGCGTCGTAACCACCGATCGGTGCCGCCATGGCAGCGCCGCCGATAAACAGCGCGGCCGGCGCCAAGGCCAGAGAAGTGATTTTCTTCATTTGTCTCTCCCAAAATATATTGCGTTAGGTTGAAACTCATCCCCGTCATTAAGGATGAAGTTTCCGTCAGCAATTGCTGCGAATCCTCGCATCCACGAACTGCATGGACACGGCGTCAACGCATGGGCGCCTGCAAAATCCAACTAAGCGCGAGCGCCCCTTCTCCGTTATCGTTTCATTGTGGAGTGAGCATCCCTTCTGAGGGAACTTTGTACTCCTGAGCCGCTCAAAAGTCAATAACAACGCCGACCGCAAGTCATTGTAGAATCAGGCCAAAACTTGTGACAATTCCGAAAGAGATCATAAACAGGCGGGGCCAGGCCACCCAGTTCCGCCTCCTGCGCTCGCCTTCTCTTACCGGTCAGATCTGCTACAATCCGATTCCACAAAAAATCCAATGACGGAGGGAACTTCTATGCGTATGACAGGCGCCTTGACGATGCTGGCACTGGGTATGGCCGCCTGGGGTCCGGCAGGGGCCGACGAAGCCGCCTCGGCGGACGGCGTGAGCGCCCGCGAGGTCGTGCAGCAATGCAACTTCAAATACCCCGGGGACGACCAGGAGACGCGCCTGACCATCATACTGCGCGACAAGGACGGCAACGAGAAGAAGAACGTCTACCGCCGCTACTGGAAGGACTATAAGGGAAAAGAGGACATCGCCGACAAGATGCTGCTGATCACCGAGTTCCCGCCGGACGCCAAGGGCTCGGTCTTCATGCGCTGGGGCTATACCAGCGAGGGCAAGAACGCGGATCAGTGGATCTATCTGCCCGTGCTGAAAAAGACGCGGCGGGTCTCGGTGCGTGATCCTGGCGAGAGCTTCCTCGGCTCCGACCTGACCCACGGCGATATCAGCGGGCGCGCGCTCGATGACGACGAGCACCGTCTGGTGAAGACCGAGCAGCGCGGCGAGGAAACCGTCTACGTGGTCGAAAGCGTGCCGCGCAACCCCTCCAACGCGCTCTACTCCAAGGTCCTCTCGCTGTTCGTCAAGCCCGGCCAGGACTGGTCGGACTGCTCCAAGCGTCAGGTCGAGTATTTCGACCGCCGCGGCGAACCCCTGAAGCAGCAGGTGATCTCCTGGCAGCGTTCCGGCGACGCCTGGCTGTGGGATGAAATGACCGTGCGCAACACCCAGACCGAACACACCTCGATCTTCCAGGTCACCGACGTCCAGACCAACGTCGGCCTCAAGGACGATGTCTTCACCGAGCGCAACCTGACCAAGGGACATTAAAGGAAGCGCGGCAAGATTCCGTAATACTGACTCTAGGACGTCATCTGGTCTTTACGCGGCTGTGTCCGCCGGCCGGGGTTGCCCCCGGCTGGCGCGCGGCCTTGGCTCAAGCAAATTCTAGATCTAGCGCGGTACTATGCGGGGAATCCTTGTCTGGCAGTACTCGAAGCATCCCCCGGCCCGGTGCGCCAAAGGACTCCTGTTCACCGCCATCCTGTCCCTGGCCAGCGCTATCGCTCCCGTCAACGCGCAACCCCTGATCGAACCCGCCCCGAACGAACCGCCCCCGCCGTCGACGCCGTTGCCCGCCCCGCCCGGCGCGGCGGCGCCCCAGGCCGAGTCCCTGCTTCAGGCCCCCCCGGGGGCCGCCACGGTCGATCAGACGGCGCCCGCGGACACACCTGAGGCGGTCGAAACCGGGACGGAGATGGAGAACGATGCCGGGGCGGCGACCGAGGGCGGCGTGGAAAGTGGTGGCGGCGCCGCGCCATTGCAGCCAGCCCCCGCCGGAGCGGCCACGGCCGACCAGAACGAGACTGCAGTCGTACCTGAGGCGATCGATACCGGGACGGGGATGGAGAACGGTGTCGGGGACGCGGGCGATGCCGGGGCGGCGACGGGGAGTGCCGGCGACACCGGGCCAGCGCTGCAAGCCCCCGCCGGCGCCGCCACGGCCGAGCGGTCGGCGACCGGAAGCACGCCTGAACCGGTGGAAACCGGGACCGGATCCGGCGCCGTTACGGGGTTGGGGCGATGTCGGGGCGGCGACCGGTGACGTAGCGGGGAGTAGTGGCGGCGGCGTATCCGAGTCCGACTCCCAGGACTCCCAGGCGGAGGACCTGGTCAGCACCTCCTCCGGGGGCGGATTCTTCTCCGATATCGCCTGGAACGGCTATTTCAAGAACGAGACGGCCTACCGTATCAGGGAACCGCGTTCCATCACCAAGATACGCAACACCGCCGGACTCACCGGGGTCTATTCGTTCAATCCGACCTACCGCCTGACCGCCTCCGGCTGGCTCTACTACGACATGGCCTATGACGTCTTCGACTACGACACCATCGCGGCGCGCCTGGAACGGAATGGCGACGAACCCCTCACCTTCCTGTTCAACCTCGGCAAGGAAAAGGATTCATCCGGGGCGGATCTGCGCGAACTCTACCTGGACATGATGTACGACAGCGTCGACATCCGCCTGGGCCGCCAGATTGTGGTATGGGGCGTGCTGGAAGGCGTCCGCATCGTCGACGAGATCAATCCGCAGGACTTCCGCGAGCTGATCATGCCCGATCTGCTCGACTACCGGATCCCCCTGTGGACGGGCAAGCTCGACTGGTACCGGGACGAAGGCACCTGGGAATTCCTGTGGATCCCCGACATCCGCTTCCATAAGCCCGCCCCGCCCGGCTCGGAGTGGGAGCTGCTGCAACGGGTGCCGGGCACGATCGAGCCCGACACCTATGACCCGATGAACTGGGAATACGGCGTGCGGCTCAGCACCACCCTGTGGGACGCCGACATGACCTTCAGCTACTTCTACACCTGGGACGATTTTCCGGTCGTGTTCCGCCGCATCCTGCTCAACCAGCTCGACACGGAACCGCAGTTCATGCCGACCTACACCCGCATCACGATCTACGGCACCACCTTGAGCAAGCAGATCGGGGACTACATCCTGAAGGGCGAATTCGCCTACGTCACCGGCAAGTATTTCGCGGTGGACAACATCGACAGGAACGGCGACGCCCTGCTGGATTTCCTCGGCGAGCTCGAGCGCGACCATATCCGCTGGGGCCTGGGCGTGGAATTCAACTGGAACGGCATGGACATCTCGCCGGGCATCACCCAATGGATCATTCCCGATTACGACCCGGCCATGGTCCAGGACCAGGTCGACACCAGCATCAACGTGTTCCTGCGCAAGGAGTATCCGCGCAGCTCGATGCTGTTCGAACTCCTGCTCATCCAGTTCACCAACCTGAATGAGCTCTACATCAATCCCCAGTGGACCTTTTTCATCACCGACCGCTTCCAGATCGCGACCGGGATCGACATGTTCTCGGGCAAGAATTCCCAGTTCGGCGTCCTGAGCAACCCGCTCGGCGCGCCCCAGGTGCGGGATCAGCGCTCGCAGTTCGTCGGCAACTTCCACGACAACGATCGCGTCTACCTGGAATTCACATACAGTTTCTGATGAAACCACGTAACAGTGTGGAATAACATAATAACGACGACGGCCCACAATCGAGCGGAGTCCCTATGAAAAACTGGCCCAAGCTTGTCACCCGCTTTCCCAAGCTGATCATCCTGCTGACCGTGGTGATCACGGTATTCCTGGCGCTGCAGCTCCAGAACCTGCGCTGGGAGACCGACGCCCGCGTGTATCTGCCCAAGGGGCATCCCGCCATCCATTACGACGAGAAGGTCGCCGACCTCTTCGGGGTCAAGGACTCGCTGATCATCGGGATCGTCAATGACGAGAAGGGGGTCTTCAACCCCGAGACCCTGGCGGTCATCAAGCGCATCACCGACAAGATCACGACCCTGCCCGGCGTGATCGCGAACCGCCCGGTCGACGTTGCCTCGCTGTCCACCGCCACGGTCTTCACCGGCGACGAGGAGAGCATCGGCTCGGTGCCGCTGATGACCGGGGTCCCGCAGGACCCGGCCGCCATCGAGCAGCTGCGCTCGATGGTCTACGCGAACGCCGATCTGTTCGTCGGCAACATCGTGTCGGCCGACGGCAAGGCCGCCATGATCCGCGCCCGCCTCAAGGAAGGCGCCGCCAACCGCTACATGAGCTACTGGCAGATCAAGGGCATCATCGACGCCGAGCAGGGCGGCGGCCAGGGTGGCGGCGCGTGGGGCTCGGGCGGCGACTGGTCGGGCAATCAGCAGTGGGGCGGATCCTCCGCGGGCGGATCGGGCGGAAACTGGTCGTCCGGCGGCGGGCAGTGGTCTCCGGAGCAGCAGGCGCAATGGCAACAGCCGAAGAGTTCCGACGCGCCGGCCGCCGACAACGGCGACCGCTTCTACCTCGGCGGCCGCCCGGTCATCGAGGTCACCTCCGGGCTGCACGCCATGGAAGACATGCGCCTGATGATCCCGCTGCTGCTGCTGGCGCTCGCGGTCAGCCTGTTCCTGGTGTTCCGGACCGCGCGCGGCGTCTTCCTGCCGCTGTTCGTGATGGCGGCCGCCACGATCTGGACCCTCGGCATCTCGGCCCTGCTCGACGTGCCGCTGTACACCATTTCCACCATGCTGCCGGTCATCCTGATCGCGGTCAGCATCGGGGACGCCGTCCATCTGATGAGCCAGTACTATGACGAAGTGGTGCAGGATGCCCATCGCAGCAGCCACGACATCGTCATCGCGGTCCTGCAGCGCATGGGCGCGCCGCTGCTGCTGACCTCGGTCACGACCGCCGTGGGCTTCCTGTCGCTCGCCCTCGCCGACATGCCCCCGTTCATCGTCTTCGGCCTGTTCACGGTGCTCGGCATCGGCATCAGCTGGCTG
The DNA here is from genome assembly GCA_016716465.1 of Gammaproteobacteria bacterium. NCBI lineage: Bacteria > Pseudomonadati > Pseudomonadota > Gammaproteobacteria > Gammaproteobacteria bacterium. The sequence continues at coordinate 102,014 of JADJWH010000007.1, read as the reverse complement.
TTGACCGTCACCTTCATCCCGGCGGTGCTGACCGTGATGAAACCCAAGGTCGGAAACTATCTGGCCAAGCGGCGCGCCCTGCGCGTGCATTCGGAACAGGACCGGCTGACCAAGTTCCTGGTCGCCGGCGCCGGGCTGCTGTACCGCCGGCGCGTCCCCGCCGTGATCGTCCTGCTGGCGCTCACGGCCGCGGCCGGCCTGGGGGCCACGCGGATGTACGTCGACTCGAGCTGGATGAGCGACTTCCGCAAGGACAGCGACCTGGTCAAGGCCAACGACGTGTTCAATGAAAAATTCGACGGCACCATCTTCCTCAACATGGTGCTGGAGGGTAACCACAAGGATACCTTCAAGGACCCCGACCTGCTGCGTCGGGTCGAAACGGTGCAGGACTTCGGCGAAACCCTGCCGCTGGTCGGCGGCGCCCGCTCCATCGTCGACTACATCAAGAACATGAACAAGACCCTGCACGCCGGGGATCCGGCATTCAACGTGCTGCCGACCACCGCGAGCCAGATCGGCGAGTACCTGTTCCTGTTCTCGGTGTCCGGCCGGCCGGAACAGCTCGACGAGGTGATCGACTACGATTACCAGCGCGCGCTGGTGACCTTCGCCATCAAGACCGACCATACGCGTGACCTGCAGCGCATCATCAACAGCATCCGCCAACTCGCCGAGCAGCAGCTCGCGGGCACCGGCGTCGAGGTCAATTTCGCCGGCTCGGCGAACAACTCCGACATCTGGGCCCAGCTGCTCATCTCCAGCCAGACCACGTCCATACTCTGGTCCAAGGTCATCATCCTGGTGATCGCCGCGCTGCTGTTCCGCTCGTTCCTGACCGGCCTGTACACCGTGATCCCGGTGAGCCTGACCACGCTGTTCATCGCCGGCGCCGCCGGCTGGGCCGGCATCCCGCTCGACGTCTCCACCGCGCTGGCCGCGGGGGTGGCGGTCGGCGTCGGCGTCGACTACGCGGTGCATTTCATCTTTCGCCACCGCTACGAATCCCGGCTCGGCAACGGAGACACCCTCGCCGTGACCCAGGCCACCATGCGCAGCATCGGCAGGACCATCGTATTCAACGCCGCCATCGTCAGCGTCGGCTTCGCCATGCTGTTCTTCTCCCGCTTCCCGCCCCATGTGAAGCTGGGGTATTTCGTGGTGGCCTACATGCTGTTGAGCTGCGTCATGGCGCTGGTCACGCTGCCGCTGATGCACTACTTCCGCCAACAACGCGCGCTCAAGGCGCAACAGGCGCGGGACGAGGAGTGATGCGGTCCGGCCGGTATAACACGCGGCGGTCGCCGGGAATGTCCGGATGCTGACCGGCGTGAGCGGGCGGCGCGCACCGGGCCGGGCGGCCGCCGTACTGCTGCTCGCGGCGGGCCTCGCCGGGTCGCCGGCGTGGGGCCAGGAGGAGACCGCCACGCGGACCTGGGGCGTCGCGCCCTATTTCGGGTTGAACCAGCCGAAGCTGGACGATCTCAACCAGGGTGAGTTCCAGGCGCCCTATGAGGGCGGCGCGCAATTCGTCGACCCGGTCGCGAACAATACCGACGGCACCTTCACCTACAACACGCCGCTCGCGCCCTTCGAACCCGGCACGCTCACCGGCCTGGAATTCCAGTGGCGCATCAACGACAAGCATTCGTTCCTGATGGGCGCTTCCACCTGGCAGGCCACCAGCACCACGGCCAGCACGGGACTGTTTCCGATCCAGGGCGCGTTCGAATCGGTCAGCGCGCAGCGCAAGGCCAGCCTGTCCTACAACGAGTTTTTCCTGGGCTGGCGTTACAACCTGTTCTCCCGGCCCAAGACCTATCGCTTCTACCTGTCGGCCACGCTGCACCACCTGTACGACATCGACTACCGCGAGGATTTCACCGGCGTCTTTCTGAGCGGTGACATTCGCGGGTTCCGCAAGTCCCTCATCATCCAGGCGCAGACGACCGGGCTCCCGCTGCTGGAGGGCGCGGCGGGCGGCGAGTGGTTCATCAACGACTGGATCTCGCTCGGCCTCGAGGGCGCCTATGATATCGGGCTCAAGGACATCGAGCTGGAAGGCGTCGGCACCACGCCCATCACCAGCGATTTCCTCGCCACGGACAACGTCCAGCTGCGCCCGCCCATGATCATGGATGTCCCGACCCGGCGCATGACGCATAAATCCGTATCGGGCGGCGCCTATGAGTTCACCCGGCTGGACTTCAGCGGCTGGCGCCTGCTCATGAAGGCCACCTTCTACTTCTGACGCCCTGTTTATGCGACGCGCAAACCCGGGAAACGATCCGACCAGGCTCCTCTGGGCCGCCTGCCTCGGCGCCGCACTGTGGGGCGCCGGGCCGATGCCCGCCGCGCTGGGACAGCAGAACCCCGACGCCTTCCTTTCCGCCACTGACATCTCGGACCTCATCGCCGAGGGCAGAAAGCGCCTGACCGGCGGCGACCCGCAGGGCGCCCTGCAGGAGTTCGAACAGGCCCTGGCCCGCGACCCGGAAAATCCCCAGGTGCTGTATTTCCTCGGCAACCTCTATCTGCAGCTGCAGCAGCCCGAACTCGGGCTCAAGTATCTCGCGCGCAGCGTGGAGCTCGCCCCCGACAACTATCGCGTGCGCATGGTGCTGGCCAAGGCCTATGAACGCTTCGGCGGCATCAACGACGCCATGCGGGAATACCAGAAGGTGATCAGCCTGGCGCCCGACAGCCGCGAAGCGAAGGAAGCGGAGGAACGCAACCGCGCGCTGGCGGAACAGAGCCGGATCACCGCCAGCGCGGTCACCATCTCGCCCGCCGAGATCTCCGCCCTGGTCGCCGAGGCCACGCGCCTGCGCTCCGCGGGCGACCTCGCCAGCGCGCTGATCCTGTACAAGTCGGTGCTGGTGCACGAACCCGGCAATGTCGAGATCCTGATCCGCGCCGGAGAGACCCATCTGTCGCTCGACCAGCCGGTCCCCGGCATCAAATATCTGGAGCGCGCCATCAAGCTCGCGCCGGGGCGCTACGCGACACGGCTGCAGCTCGCCGGCCTCTACGAACAGTACGACGTCCTCGGCGCGGCCTATCGTGAATTCAAGGCCATCGCCGCCGCGACGCCCGGGACGCCGGAAGGCATTGAAGCGGCGCGCCGCGAACCCCTGGTGGCCGAAAAGATCCAGGCCCGACTGAAGGCGGAGACGATACCCGGCCGCGGCATCGAGGAGCTCATGGAAGAAGGCCGGCGGCTGCTTTCCGAGCAGGACCGGGAGGGCGCCCTGCGCGCGTTCAAGGGCGTGCTGGCGCTCCAGCCCACCAACGTGGAGGTGCTGTTCTACGTCGGGACGCTGTTGCCGCAACTCGACCAGCCCGTGGCCGGGGTCAAATACCTCGAGCTGGCGGTTACGCTGAAGCCGGATCTGCATCTCCTGCAGATGACGCTGGCACAGACCTATGAGCGGTACGGCGCCGTCGAAGACGCGCTGCAGTCCTTCGAACGCGTGCTCAGCCTGTCACCGCCGGCCAACGTCGGCGCCGAGGCGCAGGAGCAGATCCGCGTCCTGACGGGGCGGCAGCAGGTGCTGGGCGACGACGCGATCATCCTGTCCGCGGACATCTCCACCCTCGTCGCCGAGGGCAAACGCCTGCTGTCCCAGGGCGATCCGCAGGGCGCACTGCGCATGCTGAGCGCGGTGCTGACGCGCGAGCCCGACAACGCCGAAGTCCTGCTGCTGGCCGCCAGCATCTATATGCAGCAGGATCGCACCCGCGAAGGCCTGCCTTACCTCGCCCGCAGTGTCCAGCTCGACCCCGGCAATTATCCCCTGCGCCTGTCGCTCGCCCAGGCCTACCAGCGCGTCGGCCTGATGGGCGATGCGCTCGAGAACTACCAGAAGATCATCGACGGCGCGCCGAATACGCGCGAGGCGGCCGAGGCGACAAAACGCCTCCGGCTGCTGACCGGGCTGCGCGAACTGAGCGAGGGGAACGCGGACCAGGCCTTGAACATCATCACGGACGTCTTGACCGAAAATCCCAATGACGTCGAGGCCTTCGGACAGGCGGTCACGGCGCTGTCGGCGGCGGACCGTACCGCCGACGCGCAGGCCATGCTGGGAAAGGTCATCGCCGCGGCGCCGCGCGAGATCCTGCCTTACGTCGTCTCGGCCGATGTCTATGCCGGCACGAACGATTACCCGAAGGCCATCGAACGATACGAGCAGGCGCTGGCGATCGCCCCCGCGGATTCTCCACAGGCCCGCCAGATCAACATCAGCCTGTACAAGCTCAAGGGACACCTTGCGCTGCAGAGCGAATCCTTCGCCGAGGCGAAGGACCTGTTCGAGCAGCAACTGAAGCTGACGCCCGATGACCGCGCAACGCGACTCAACCTCGCCACGGCCTATCGCGGCATGAAGGAAAGCGCCAGATCCGAGCAGATACTGCTCGACATGCTGAAGGAAGATCCTTCCGATCTGGAGGCGAGACTCCGGCTGGCCGCCCTCTACCTCGAGCTGAAGCAGCCGGAAGACGCCGCGCGCGAATTCGAGGAGATCAAGATTCGCGGCCGCGGCACCCCGCTCGCGGGGCAGGTCGATCAGCTGCTCACGAACATCTATACGGGCGAGGGGGGCGCGGAGATCAAGGCCGCGGTGCAGGACGATCTGATCAAGGACTGGCGCGATCAGACGGCCGAGACGCCGGACGACCTGCGGGCCTGGTCGCAGCTTGCCCTGCTGAGCCTGCAGCTGAACCACCGGGATCAGGCCATAGAGGCCTTCGAAAATATCGTGCGCATCACGCCCGACAATCTGCCCGCCCAGCAAACCCTGGCCGGCATGTATGACGAGAGCGGCGCCCTGGACAAGGCCGAGGCCCTGTACAAAACCCTGCTGGAAAAGGAACTGGGGCCCGAGGAGCGGGCGGACGTCGAGGACAAGCTCGCCCTGGTATCCGCCAAGATCGAGTTCAACAAGGGCAGCTCGAAGGAGGCGGAAGACGCGTTCAAGAAGATCATCGAAAAGAACCCCGACAGCCTAATGGCGCACTTTTATCTTGCGATCATCTACAGCGACAAGGAGCGCCCCGAGGATGCCGCGCTCCAGTACGAGGAAGTGATCCGTCTCGCCCCCAATCACTCCGCCGCCCATCTGAACCTGGGCCTGAGTTACGAGCAGAGCAATCGCGAGGAGGACGCGCTGGCCGAATACCGCGCGGCAATGCGGCTTTCCCCCTCGGAGAGCCTGCGCGAGAGCGCGGCGGCGCGGATCAAATCGCTGGAAAACCGCATCGACGGTTTTTCCTACACCATCAATTATTCGACCAGTTACAGTTCGAACAACAACCAGACCCGCGACGACCCGCAGCCGGAATATCGCACCGACCTCAGCGGCAGCATCAATTACCGCCGCAAGCTCTACCTGAAGCCGATCTATCTGGGACTGATCTACAGCCCGTCGTACTCCACCTATTACTATTCCCAGTTCGATCTGTTCAACACCAGCCTGACGCCGTACCTGACCTTCGCCTGGAAGGGGCTCGACTTCTCCGCCTCGTTCACCGGCAGTTCGCTGGAAGCACTCGCGACGCAGAACAAGATCAACGATTCCTACAGCTTCAACGGCGACGTGACCGGCAACATCCGGCTGCCCGCCCTGATCCCGTGGCTGGCCTCGGAGGCCATGCAGGAGGAGGCCCCCGGCAGCTGGCGCCTGACCTTCGGCGCGCGCCAGTTCAAGTCGGCGACCTCGCCCATACTGGATGCGAACAACGTCACCTTCGGCGCGACTCTGAATCAGTCGCTGGGCAACGGCTGGAGATGGGCCGGCGGCTATACCCTCACCAGCAACGAAAACCTGGAGAACCTCGGCTCGGATCTGGCCTACAACAGCCACGCGCTCTCGCTTCAGCTGAGCAAGGTCCTCGGCGGCGGGCTGAGCGTCAACGGGGCATACTCGATCTCGTTGTCCGATTACGTCAATCCGGACTCCGCCACGCTGTTCACCGAATTCCGCAAGAACCTTACCCATAATCTTTCCACCGGGGCGACCTATTTCGTCAGCTCGAACCTGCGACTGTTCACCAGCCTGTCCTGGCAGCTGAATGAATCGAACCTGCCGACCGGGTTTATCCTGTCCCCCGAGGACGTTGGCACGGCGGTCGGCATCCAGAGTTCATCGCTGGGCGATTACAGTAATGTCTCCATCACCGCGGGCGCGGCCCTGAGCTTCTAGCCAACCGGCCCGGGAACTGTTCCATGAAAATATGGTCAAACTGCTGTGAAACCACCCTACAGCCCCGGCCCGCGGCCGAAGACGCGACGAGCGCCGCGGCGGACCGCGGCCATGAAGAAGGTCATATCGTGAAACGCGGACACCCCGTTTTCAGGCGTCACCTGCCCGCCGCCGTCCTCGTCAGCCTGGGCCTGAGCGCCTGCGGCGGGGCCGTCAGCAACCTCGGCAACGTCAGTCCGGAAGGGCTGGCCTCCACGACGGGCAAGGGCCTGTTCCGCGACAGCAATGTCGCCGGGCTCGAATACCGGTCGGGCGATACCACCGGCGTGACGCCGGTCGAGGACAACCTCACCCTGACCGGGGAGTTCACGTACGAGACCAACGCCGGGATCACGTTTTTCCTCGGCGGCGTGACCCTCGGCACCGCGGCGGGACAGTCGCTCATCACCCCCGTCCATCTGGTGGCCAACGGCAGCAACACCAGCAACACCGAGGTGCAGAACATCGCGCGCTTCCTGCAGATGCTCGACAACAACGGGAATCCCGATGACGGGATCGTCATCTCGGAGGCGGTGCGCACCGTGGCCCAGAACTGGCCGCAGGTGAACTTCCTCTCCACCGACCTTGACAGCGAACTGGTCAACGTCATGTCGGACGTCGCCAGCGTCGATGAGAGAGTCCCCGTGCTGCCCGACGCCGTGACGGCGAAGACACGCCTGGATGCCATGCTGGTATGCAGCTACTCGGGCGGCTTCGGCGGAAACTTCCAGGACACCACCGGCGTGATCGGGCGCTTCGGATTCCTGGTCAACGGCAAGACCGGCATCCTGTCCGGCCATATCTACCGGAACGGCAGCACGGTGGTGATCCCGATCGCCGGCACGACGCCGCTCAGGTTCGACGGGCAGAACCTCGGCGGGATATCGGTGGCCGGAAGGACGCCGGAAGGCGATGAATTCACCTTCCAGTACACGACCCTGAACCAGATCGATGGCAACTGGCAGAACAGCGCCACCAGCCAGCAGGGCACCTTCTCCGGCCCCCGCATCAACGTGGCCCAGACCCCCATCTACCTGTTCACCGGAACCTTCAGCGGCGACGACACCGGCATCATGTCCTTCGGCATCCTCCGCGACTCCGCCGGCGACCTCAACAGCATCAACGGCGAGATGTACAAGGCCACCATCGATGAACTGACCAATTTCAACGGCCGCGTCATCGGCGATGAAAGCGCCTCGATCCGGACCATGGACGTCACCGCCGGCGACGTCAAGAACTTCGTCGGCAACATCGACTTCAACAGCCTCAGCGTGACCGGCACCTGGACGCAAAACATCAGCGCGACCCAGCAGCAGACCGGCACCTATACCGCGACCGGGTGCCGCCTCAACTAAGCGGGCCTTGCCGGCACCCGACACGCTCCGGGGTGCTCACGCCGGCGACAAACGGGAGTTGACCGCGCGCCGCCGCCTCGCATACCCTGATGCCTGTGATCGACGACCCGACGGTCCGTCGCATTAACCCCGCCGCGCCACCCGCGGCGACCCCTCCGAGCAAGGGAAAACCGGCGCCATGGTGGTCAATACCACGGTGGATCCCGTCGCGAGTCAATACGAGCGCTGGATCTACCCCAAGCCCGTCGCGGACCTCTCGGTCCCGCACGAACGCGAACTGCGCGCGGGCTGCGATCCCGCGCGGCTGAGCGCCGCCTACTGGCCCGGCCGCCGGCCCCGCACCGCCATGAAGATCCTCGTCGCCGGCTGCGGCGCGAATCTCGCGGCGCGCTATGCGTTTCATTATCCGGAATCCCGCGTGATCGGCATCGACATCAGCGCGGCGAGCCTGGCGCATGAGCGCCACCTCAAGCACCAGCACTCGCTGGACAATCTGGAACTGCGCCTGGGACGCCTGGAAGAGATCGCGAGCCTGGGCGAAACCTTCGATTTCATCGACACCAGCGGCGTCCTGCATCACCTGCCGGATCCGACGCAGGGGCTGCGCGCCCTCGGCACGGTGCTGGACCCCGACGGCGTGATCTTCGTCATGCTGTACGCCAAATACGGGCGCACCGGGGTCTACATGCTGCAGGATCTCTTTCGCATGATGGGCCTGGATCAGAGCGAGCAGGATCTCGCGCGCGTCAAGGCCTGCCTGTCCACCCTCAAGCCCGACCACCCGATCCACCGCTATCTGCAGCAGTCGAACGACGTGGACTACGACGCGGGCCTGGTGGATACGTTCCTGCACCGCCAGGACATTCCGTTCACCGTGCGGGACTGCCTCCGATTGACGCAGGACGCCGGACTCGCGTTCCAGGGCTGGATGGAAAATTTCTTCTATTATCCCGAGGCGCAGATCCCCCGCGACGCGCCGTTCTACGCCCAGCTCGACGCCCTGCCGGAGCCTCTGCGCTGGCAGGCCATGGAGCTGATGCACGGCTTTGTCTCGCAGCATGCCTTCTATGTCTGCCGTACCGACCGCGACCCCGCCACGTACCGGATCGGATTCGAGACGGACGCGTTCATGGCCTACATCCCCGTGCGGCGCTGGGACCTTGCCCTGCGGGAAACCGCTGCCGGACTCCTCGTGCTGGAGCGCGCGCCGTATCCGCCGCTGACGCTGACGCGCCCGCAGTCGCTGATACTGCGCCAGGCGGACGGGCGGAGGTCCATCGAGGACTGCGTCCGGGAGGCCGGATTCCAGGATCCGCCCGACACGGTCCGGCGTTTCTGCCGGGCCCTGTTCCAGGACCTGTGGCGCCTCGGCCTCTACCATTACCGCCTGCCCCGCGCCTTCGCGGCGGATCCGCCCGGGCAGCAGATGGACTGGGGCGCCTTGATCGAAGGCCAGCCCCTTACCCCCCGTCCCGGACAGTAGTCGCCCGACGCGTCGGCGCCGCGCGGTCGATGCCGCCGGCGGCGCTCGCGATCGCCGCCCGTGATCACGTACCATTGGCGTGAATCACCGCCGGATTCCCCATGAACACCGTCAATCGCAATGAGCCCTGCCCCTGCGGCAGCGGCAGAAAATACAAGAAATGCTGCCTCGCCCAGGGGGTCGATCCTGCCGAGGCCGCGTACAATCTGGGCGTGACCGCCTTTGGCACGGGACACCTCGACGAGGCCGTGGCCTGTTTCCGGCGCGCCCTCGCCCTGCGTCCGGGGTTCGCGGAGGCGCACAACAACCTCGGCCTGACCTTCCTGAGCCAGGACCGCCTGGAGGCGTCCGCCCAGGCCTTCCGGGCGGCGCTCGCCGCGCGCCCCGATTACGGCCATGCGCTCTTCAATCTGGCGGGGGTCGCGCTGCGACTGGGAGACCTGCCCGCCGCGATCGACGCCTACCAGCGGGTGGTGACGCTCTCCCCGGCGGATGCCGACGCGCGGCACCAGCTCGGCAAGGCGCTGCTGCGCTCCGGCAGGGTGGACGAGGCGGCCGCCTGTTTCGAACAGGCGCTCGCCCTCCGGCCCGGCGTCGCCGATACGCTGGTCAACCTGGCCAATGCGCGCATCAATCAGGGCCGGCACGAAGACGCCGTGCGCGCCTGCGAACAGGCCATCGCGCTCAAGGCGGACTCCGCCGAGGCCGAGCTCACGCGGGCGATCGCCTGTTACAAGCTGGGACGGCTGGACGAGAGCACCCGGGCCTGTGAGCGCGCCATCGCGCTCCGGCCCGGTTACGCCGAGGCCTACGTCAACCTGGCCAACGGCTACAACCGGCCCGGCGGGCTGGATCAGGCCGTCGCGGCCCTGCGACGGGCGCTGGAACTGGACCCGGATTTCGCCGCGGCGCACAGCGCCCTGCTGGTGACCCTGCAGTACATGGGCGAGGTCACGCCCGCGCAGTCCTTCGCCGAACACCGCCGTTTCGCGGCACGCTTCGAGGCGCCGCTCAAGTCCGGCTGGCGACCGCATCCGAACGCGCGCGATCCGGAGCGCCGCCTGAAGATCGGTTATCTGTCGCCCGATTTCCGCCGTCACTCGGTGGCCTGGTTCATCGAGCCGGTCTTCGCCGCGCACGACAAATCGGCGGTCGAGGTCTACGGTTATTACAACCATCACCGCCAGGACGACATGAGCGCGCGCCTGGCCGCGGCGGCCGACCACTGGCTGCCGTGTTGGAACATCGGAGACGCGCAACTGGCCGCGCGCATCCGGGCCGACGGGATCGATATCCTGGTCGACCTCGCCGGACACACCAACGAGAACCGCCTGCTCACCCTCGCGCGCAAACCCGCCCCGGTGCAGGTGACCTGGCTCGGTTATCCGGCCACGACCGGGCTCGATGCCGTCGATTATCGGCTCTGCACCCGCGACACCGATCCGCCGGGACAGGAGCGCTGGCACAGCGAGACCCTCTATCGCCTGCCGCGCAGCCTGTGGTGCTATCGTCCGCCTGCCGAGCGTCCGGCCATTCCGTCCGCGCCGCGCGCGCACCGAGTGGATGCCGTCACCTTCGGGTCGATGAACAACCCCGCCAAGATCACGCTGGAACGCCTCGACCTGTGGGCCGAAATACTGCTCGCCGTCCCGGGATCGCGCCTGGTCATGACGAATATCCCCGCAGGTCCGGTCTGCGCGGACATCCGCGCGCGCTTCACCCGGCGCGGCATCGCACCTGAACGGCTGCGCTTCCCCGGCCGCCTGCCGGCCTCCGACTACTGTGCCCTGCTGGATCGGATCGATATCGCGCTCGATCCCTTTCCCTACAACGGCACGACGACCACCTGTGAAACCCTGTGGGCGGGCATTCCGGTGGTGACGCAGGCCGGCGAAGGCTCGGCCGCGCGCGCGGGCCACGCCCTGCTGCGGGCGGTCGGACTGGAAGCACTGGTTACGGCCAGCGAGGTGGAATACGTGCGTGCCGCCGTCGAGCTCGCGCACGATCCCGCGCGCCTCTCCGCCCTGCACGCGGAACTGCCCGCGCGCTTCGCCGCCTCGCCGCTGCGCGACGAGGCCGGGTTCACCCGCGATCTCGAGGCCGCCTACCGCGATATGTGGCGCCGCTGGTGTCGTGCCGATACCGAAAAGACATAGCCGCCGGGACGGCCGGGGAGCGCTACGGCTGTGCTAAAATTCCCGCAACGCCGGCATCTCCGCCCCGAACCTGTCGACACCGGTCAGCGGAAATCTTCCCCGCCGGCGCGATATCCGGCGCGCCCGTGCGCGCCGGTTGACTGAACGATACTCCGGGAACCGAAGGCCGCTGCATGGAGGATTCCCCGCCATGGCGCCCGCGCCGTGCGGGTCCCGCGCCAGCGAATGCCTGCGATGAGCCTGATGTACAGTGAACGCCCCTAAGCGCAACGACCCCTGCCCCTGCGGCAGCGGCAAAAAATACAAGAAATGCTGCCTCGCGGGATCGGCGGTCACCGCGGAGGAACTCTATAACCGCGGCGTGACCCTGGGAACCCGGGGTGAACTGGACGCCGCGGCGCAGTGCTATGAACAGGCGCTGCAGATCCGTCCCGGCTTCGCCGAGGCGCACAACAATCTCGGCATGATCCATCTCAGCCGCGCCCGCCTGGATGCCGCGGCGCAGTGCTTCCGGCAGGCCCTCGCCCACCGGCCGGGGTATGCCAACGCCCTGTTCAACCTCGCCGGCATCCTGCTGCGCCAGGGAAACAACGGCGAGGCGATCGACGCCTACCGGCGGCTGCTCGACCTCAACCCCGTCGACAGCCTCGCCCGCATCCAGCTCGGCCTGGCGCACAGCGGACGCGGCGAACTGGACGCGGCGGTCGCCTGCTTTCTCGCGGTCCTGGAATCCCACCCGGACTCCGCCGAGGCCTGGCAGAACCTCGGCACGGCGCGACTGCGCCAGAACCGGACCCAGGACGCGATCGAGTGCTACCAGAAGGCGCTGGCCCTCAAGCCGGATTCGGCCGAGGCGCTGCACAACCTGGGCCGGGCCCGCCTCGGCCAGGGCCGGGTCGACGAGGCGGCCGGCTGTTTCGAGGCCACCTTGAAGGTCAGCCCCGAACTCGCCTATGTCTACAGCAACTGGCTGATGGCGCAGCTCTACCGCGCGGACCTCCCGCCGGCCCGCCTGTTCGAACAGCACCGCGGCTACGCCGAGCGCTTCGAGGCGCCGCTCAAGCCCCACTGGCGCGCGCATACGAACACGCGCGACCCCGAGCGCCGGCTCCGGATCGGCTATGTCTCGCCGGACCTGCGCCGGCATTCGGTGGCCAGCTTCATCGAGCCCGTGCTGGCGCATCACGACACGTCCGCGGTGGAGATCTACGCCTATTACAGCCACAGCCAGCAGGACGAGGTGAACGCGCGCCTGAAGTCCCGCGTGGATCACTGGATCCCCTGCCTCGGCTTGTCGGAGGAGCAGCTCGCCGAGCGCATCCGGGCCGATGGCATCGACATCCTGGTCGATCTCGCCGGCCATACCGCCGGCAACCGCCTGCTCGCCTTCGCGCGCAAGCCGGCCCCGGTGCAGGTCACCTGGCTCGGCTATCCCGCCACCACCGGACTCGACGCGATGGACTACCGCCTCTGCACCCTCGACACCGATCCCCCGGGGCAGGAGCAATGGCATTCCGAGACCCTCTACCGGCTGCCGCGCACGCTCTGGTGCTACCGCCCGCCGGGTCCGCGCGCGCCGGCCGCGAGTGGACGCGCGGCCGGCATCGCCTTCGGCTCGATGAACAACCTGCCCAAGGTCTCACCGGAATCCTTCGCGCTCTGGATGCAACTGCTGCGCGACGACCCCGCCGCGCGCCTGATCCTGACCCGCGCGGGCGATGCCGCGACCCATGCCGAACTCAAGGCCCGCGCCGCCGCCGCGGGGATCGCGCCCGCGCGGCTCGATCCCCGCGGGCGGCTCCCGGAACCGGAGTATCAGGCGCTGCTGGCGGAGATCGACATTGCGCTGGACCCGTTTCCGTACACCGGCACCACCACCACCTGCGAGACGCTGTGGATGGGCATCCCCGTCGTCTCCCTCGCCGGCGCGACCTCCGTCGCGCGCTCCGGCTACGCCCTGCTCAAGCCGGTCGGGCTCGAGGAACTCGTCGCCCGCGACACCGCCGACTACGTCCGCATCGCCACCGACCTCGCCCGCGATTCCCCAACGGCTCGACCGCCCCCGCCGCGAGACCCCCCCGCGCTTCGACGCCTCCCCATTGCGCGACGAGGCCGCCTTCACCCGCGACCTCGAGGACGCCTATCGCGACATGTGGCGGCGCTGGTGCGCGCGCGAGGACCGCGCGTGAATACCGAACAGGCCTTCCAGCTCGCGCTGGCGCATCAGCAGGCCGGACGCCTCCCCCAGGCCGAGGCCCTGTGTCGGCAGATCCTGCAACAACACCCCGACTATCCGCCCGCCCTGCACCTGCTCGGCACCCTCGCCCGCGCCGCCGGCCGGCTCGAGGACGCCGCCGGGCTCTTCACCCGCACCGCGCGCGCCGCCCCCGCCAGCCCCGAGGCCCACTACGACCTCGGCGTCACCCGCGCCATGCAGGGCGATCTCGACGCGGCGATCGCCGGCTTCCGGAAGGCCCTGCAGCTCCAGCCGGACCACCTGCTCGCACGCTACAACCTCGCGCTGGCGCTCTATCATCGCGCGCGCCTCGAGGACGCCGACCGCGAATTCCGCCGCGTGCTCGAACTCGCCCCGGCGCTGCCCGAGGCGCACCTGATGCTCGGCCTGGTGCGGCACAAGCGCTCCCGCGTGGAGGAGGCCGAGGCCGCCTTCAAACAGGCGATTCAACTGCGCGCCGGCTATGCCGACGCCTACAGCAACCTCGCCAATCTCTATCTCGACCAGGGCCGGCTGGCGGAGGCGGAACAGGCCTGTCGCGCCGCACTCGAGCACGCGCCCGACCTCGCCGTCGCCCACTACAACCTCGGCCTCGCCGCCTTCCGCCAGGGCAAGCTCGATGACGCCGTCTCCGCCCTCCAGAACGCCCTCCGTCTCAATCCCGAGTACGCCGAGGCCTGGCTCATTCTGGGGAATGCCCGCGCCGGTCTCGGCGATCCCGCCCAGGCCATCCACAGCTACCGCAAGGCCGTCACGGCGAAGCCCGACTACGCAGAGGCCTGGTTCAAGCTCGGCAACGCCTGTCTGGAGCAGGACCGACTCGACGAGGCGTTGCCCGCGTGCCGGCGCGCCGTCGAACTGCGGCCCGACGAATACGCCTGCACCGACCTCGGCCACGTCTTCTTCAGGCTGCGCAGGTTCGATGATGCGCTGTCCAATTACCGGCGGGCACTGGCGGTCAAGGATCTCGCCCCGCTGCATGCCAACATCGCGCTGGCGCTGTCATGCCTGGGCCGGATGGACGAGGCGATGCAGGAATTCGAGCGCGGCCTCGCGCGGGATCCCGATTCCGCCGGGGCGCACAGCGCCAGGCTGTTCACCCTGCATTACCTCCCCGGCACGACGCCGGCCGCGGCGCTGGCCGCGCATCGGGAATTCGCCGCGCACTGCGAGACGCCGCTCAAGCCCCACTGGCGCGCGCATACGAACACGCGCGACCCCGAGCGCCGGCTCCGGATCGGTTACGTCTCCGCGGACTTCGCCTGGCACTCGGTGGCGTATTTCATCGAGCCCGTGCTCGCCGCCCACGATCACGAGCGTTTCGAGATCCACTGTTATCACACCAACCCGGTCCGCGACGAAGTCACGGTGCGACTCACCGCCCTTGCCGACCGCTGGCATGCCTGCGCCGGGCTCGCCGACGCGCAGCTCGCCGAGCGCATCCGGGCCGATGGCATCGACATCCTGGTCGATCTCGCCGGGCATACCGCGCCGGCAACCGCCTGCCCGCCTTCGCGCGCAAGCCGGCCCCGGTGCAGGTCACCTGGCTCGGCTATCCCGCCACCACCGGACTCGACGCGATGGACTACCGCCTCTGCACCCTCGACACCGACCCCCCGGGGCAGGAGCAATGGCATTCGGAGACCCTCTACCGCCTGCCGCGCACCCTCTGGTGCTACCGGCCCTTTGGCATCCGGCCACCGCTTGGACCGGCGACCGCCGCGCGGAGCGGACACATCACCTTCGGCTCCCTGAACAACCGCACCAAGCTCTCGCCCGCAGCGATCGCATGCTGGGCGGAGATCCTGCGGACCCTGCCCGCCTCCCGGCTGGTGATGACGAACATCCCGGAAGGCTCGGCGCAACACGATCTGCGCGCCGCCCTCGCCGCCCACGGTATCGATCCGCAGCGGCTGACCGTCCATGACCGCTTGCCGAACGAGGACTACTGGCGCCTGCTGGCGGAGATCGACATTGCGCTGGACCCGTTTCCGTACACCGGCACCACCACCACCTGCGAGACGCTGTGGATGGGCATCCCCGTCGTCTCCCTCGCCGGCGCGACCTCCGTCGCGCGCTCCGGGCTCGCCCTGCTGAAATCGGTCGGCCTCGAGGAACTCGTCGCCCGCGACACCGCCGACTACGTCCGCATCGCCACCGACCTCGCCCGCGATTCCCAACGGCTCGACCGCCTCCGCCGCGAGATCCCCCCGCGCTTCGACGCCTCACCCCTGCGCGACGAGGCCGCCTTCACCCGCGACCTCGAGGCCGCCTTCCGCGACATGTGGCGGCAGTGGTGCGCGCGGGAGAACCGCGCGTGACTACTGAACAGGACTTCCAGCGCGCGCTCGAGCATCAGCGGGCCGGGCGCCTCCCCCAGGCCGAGGCCCTGTGCCGGCAAATCCTGCAACAACACGCCGAATATCCGCCGGCCCTGCATCTGCTCGGCACCCTCGCCCGCGCCGCCGGCCGGCTCGAGGATGCCGCCGGGCTCTTCACCCGCACCGCGCGCGCCGCCCCCGCCAGCCCCGATGCCCACTACGAGCTCGGCGTCACCCGCGCCATGCAGGGTGATCTCGACGCGGCGATCGCCGGCTTCCGGAAGACCCTGCAGCTCCAGCCGGATCACCTGCTCGCGCGCTACAACCTCGCGCTGGCGCTCTATCATCGCGAGCGCCTCGAAGACGCCGACCGGGAATTCCGCCGCGTGCTCGAACTCGCCCCGGCGCTGCCCGAGGCGCACCTGATGCTCGGCCTGGTGCGGCACAAGCGCTCCCGCATGGCGGAGGCCGAGGCCGCCTTCAAACAGGCGATTCAACTGCGCGCCGGCTATGCCGACGCCTACAGCAACCTCGCCAATCTCTATCTCGACCAGGGCCGGCTGGCGGAGGCGGAGCAGGCCTGCCGCGCCGCGCTCGCGCGCGCGCCCGACCTCGCCGTCGCCCACTACAACCTCGGCCTCGCCGCCTTCCGCCAGGGCAAGCTCGATCACGCCGTCGCCGCCCTCCAGAACGCCCTCCGTCTCAATCCCGAGTACGCCGAGGCGCACATCAACCTGGGCATCGCACTGACCTATCTCGGCCGGACGCGGGAGGCGCTCGCCAGCTTCGAGGCGGCCCTCCGCCGCGAGCCCGGCCAGGCCTCCGGCTACAGCGCGCTGCTGTTCTCCCGGCTCTACCTCGCAACGACGACGCCGGCGGAATGGTTCGCCGCCTGCCGGCGTTTCGCCGAACAGTATGAAACCCCGCTCAGGAAACACTGGCCCGCGCACCGGAATCTCCGTGATCCCGGGCGCCGGCTCAAGGTGGGGTATGTCTCCCCGGACTTCCGCCGCCACTCGGTCGCGTATTTCATCGAGCCCATTCTCGCGCGCCACGACCGATCGCGCATCGAAGTCCATTGCTACTACAATCACGCGATGCAAGACGAGACGACGGCGCGGATCGCCGCCAGCGCGGATCACTGGACTCCCTGCAAAGGCCTGTCCGACGAGGAACTGTCCGAACGCATTCGTGAAGACGGCATCGACATCCTGGTGGATCTGGCGGGACATTCGGTGGACAACCGCCTGCCCGTCTTCGCGCGCCGGCCGGCGCCGGTGCAGATCACGTATCTCGGCGCTCCCGCCAGCACCGGCCTCGACGCGATGGACTACCGCCTGTGCACCCTCGATACCGATCCCCCGGGGCAGGAGGAATGGCATTCCGAGGCCCTGTACCGGTTGCCGCGCACGCTCTGGTGCTATCGGCCCGGCGGCGACCGACAGCCGCCCGCGGCGCGGAGTGAAGACATCACCTTCGGCTCGCTGAACAACATCGCCAAGGTATCGGAGAATTCCCTCTCCGCCTGGGCGGAGATCCTGCGCGCGACCCCCGCCGCGCGCCTGGTCATGACCCAAGTACCGGAGGGCAGCGCCCGCCGCGGGATCCACGACCATTTCGCCGCCCGCGGCATCGAACCGGACCGCATCGTCCTGCACGGACGCATCTCCGAAGCGCGATATCTCGAACTCCTGGCCGCGATCGACATCGCGCTGGACCCGTTTCCGTACACCGGCACCACCACCACCTGCGAGACGCTGTGGATGGGCATCCCCGTCGTCTCCCTCGCCGGCGAGACCTCCGTCGCGCGCTCCGGACTCGCCCTGCTGAAAGCGGTCGGTCTCGAGGAGCTCGTCGCCCGCGATCCCGCCGGCTACGTCCGCATCGCCACCGACCTCGCCCGCGATCCCGCACGGCTCGACCGCCTCCGCCGCGAGATCCCCCGGCGCTTCGACGCCTCCCCGCTGCGCGACGAGGCCGCCTTCACCCGCGATCTCGAGGACGCCTATCGCGACATGTGGCACCGCTGGTGCGCGCAGGATGCCCCGTCATGATGGCCGAGCGTTCCCTCCCTCACCTGCTGCAGCAGGGTCAGGCGCACTTCATGCGCGGGGAATACGACGCGGCCGCCGTCCGCTATCAGGAGGCCGTCGACCTCGCCCCGGATGCCTACCCGGCCCGTTACAACCTCGCCCTCGCCCGCTACATGTCGGGCCGGCTGGACGAGGCCCTGGCGCAGTTCGAACAGGCGTCGCGGCTCGCGCCCGGCAACGCCGAGCCGCACATGATGATCGGGCTCAGCCTATACCGGCTGGGGCGCCTGGAGGACTCCGCCGCCAGCGCGCGGCGCGCCATCGAACTGAACCCCGCCAGCGCGGAGGCCCATAACAATCTGGCCGCGGCCTGCATCGGCCTGGGTCGTTTCGACGCGGCCGCCGCCTGCGCCCGGCGCGCCCTCGGACTGAAGCCGGAATATCCCGAGGCCAGCAGCAATCTCGCGACCGCCTGCCTGCATCTGGGACAGCTGGAGGAGACCCTGGCACATTGCCGCACGGCGCTCGCGCATCGGCCCGGTTCGGTGGCCGCGCAGATCACGCTCGGCGTGGCGCAGTACAAGCTGGGGCGCTGGGATGAGGCCCGCGCCGCATTCCAGCGCGCGATCGCGCTGCAAGCCGACGCCATCGAGGCCTATGTGAATCTGGCGACGCTCGCGCTGCATCAGGGCGCGCTGGACGAGGCCGAGGCGCTCGCTCAGAAGGCGATCGGCCTCAAGCCTAGGCACGCCACCGCCCACTACACGCTGGGACTCGCCCTGATCAGACAGGGCCGGCCCGCGCAGGCCATAACCTGCTTCGAGCGCAGCCTTGCCCTCGATCCGGGGTCGCCCGCCGTACAGAGCGCCCGGGTGTACGCGATGCTGTATCTGCCGGAAACGACCCCGAGTGAGGCGCTGGCCGCGCACCGCGAATTCGCCGCACGGTGGGAGTCTCCGCTCAAACCGCACTGGCCGCGCCACACGGCTGCGCGCGATCCGGAGCGCAGGCTTCGCGTCGGCTACGTCTCGCCCGACTTCCGCCGCCACTCGGTCGCCAATTTCATGGAGCCCGTCATCGAGTCACACAATCGCGCCGGCTTCCAGGTCCATTGCTATTACACCGGCACCGGAAGCGATGCGGTCACCGGGCGCCTGAAATCGGTGGCGGATCACTGGCTGGACTGCGCCCATCTGTCCGATGAGCAACTCGCCGGGCACATCCGTGCCGACGACATCGACATCCTGGTCGATCTCGCCGGTCACACGCGTGACGGCCGCCTGCTCGCCTTCGCGCGCAAACCGGCCCCGGTTCAGGTGACCTGGCTCGGCTATCCCGCCACCACCGGCCTCGACGCGATGGACTACCGCCTCTGCACCCTCGATACCGATCCCCCGGGACAGGAGGAATGGCATTCCGAAACACTCTATCGACTGCCGCGCACCCTCTGGTGCTACCGGCCGCCGGGACCGCGCCCCGCGCGCGCCGCGACTGTGACGGGCGCGGGATCGCTCACCTTCGGTTCCTTCAACAACATCGCCAAGGTCTCGGAGCCGTCGCTCGCCGCCTGGGCCGAGATCCTGCGCGCGACCCCCGCCGCCCGGCTGATCATGACCAGCGTGCCGCAGGGATCGGCGCGCGCGCCGATCGCGCGCCTGTTCAGCGAGCGCGGGATCACGCCGGAACGGGTGCTCATGCACGACAAGCTGTCCGACGGCGATTTTGAACATCTGCTGACGGAGATCGACATCGCGCTGGACCCGTTTCCGTACACCGGCACCACCACCACCTGCGAGACGCTGTGGATGGGCATCCCCGTCGTCTCCCTCGCCGGCGAGACCTCCGTCGCGCGCTCCGGACTCGCCCTGCTGAAAGCGGTCGGTCTCGAGGAACTCGTCGCCCGCGATCCCGCCGGCTACGTCCGCATCGCCACCGACCTCGCCCGCGATCCCGCGCGGCTCGAGCGCCTCCGCCGCGAGATCCCCCGGCGCTTCGACGCCTCCCCGCTGCGCGACGAGGCCGCCTTCACCCGCGATCTCGAGGACGCCTATCGCGACATGTGGCGGCAGTGGTGCGCGCGCGAGGACCGCGCGTGAATACTGAACAGGAATTCCAGCTCGCGCTGGCGCATCAGCAGGCCGGACGCTTTCCGCAGGCCCGGGACCTCTGCCTGCAGATCCTGCGACAACACCCCGAATATCCGCCGGCCCTGCACCTGCTCGGCACCCTCGCCCGCTCCGCCGGCCGGCTCGACATCGCCGCCGACATGCTCGGCAAGGCCGTGCGGGCCGCCCCCGATGCCGCCGGCCCCCACTACGACCTCGGCGTCACCCGCGCACTGCAGGGCGATCCCGCCGCGGCGGCCACCTGCTTCGAACGCGCGCTGGAACTGCAACCGGGCCATGCCGAGGCGCTGATGGGCCTCGGCAACCTGCTGCTCGAACGCGGCCAGGCGGACGCGGCGGCGGACTGCTATCGCCGGATCGTCGCCGCCGATCCGAATGCGGTCATGGCCTATTACAATCTCGGACTCGCCTGTTTCCGGGCGGACCGGCTGGACGAATCCGCCGACCATTACCGGCGGGCGCTCGCGCTCAAACCGGACTCCGCCGAGGCGGCCCTCAATCTCGGCATCACCCTCAGCCGTCAGGACAAGCCGGACGAGGCCATCCTCTTCCTGCGCCGCGCGCAGGCGGGTCTCCCGGGCAATCCCGTCGCACCCTACAATCTCGCGCTGGCCCTGCTGAATCACGGTCGCCCGGAGGAGGCCGAGGCGTACTTCCGCCAGGCCCTGGCGCTCGATCCGAATTATGGCGAGGCCTGCCTGAACCTGGGCAATACCCTGATACGCCTCGGCCGCCTGGACGAGGCGCTGGGCTACTGCCGCAAGGCGGTCGAACTCAGGCCCGATTCCGCCGATGCCCGGCTCACCCTCGGCCTGGCCCTGCACGACCAGGGCCGGCTGGACGAGGCCGCCGCCTGCTATGAGCAGGCGATCGCGCTCCAGCCCGGCTTCGCCGAGGCCTACAGCAATCTGGCCAATACCCGCCTCGACCAGGGCCGACTCGACGAGGCGCTGCGCCTGTGCCGGAAGACCATCGAGCTGGCGCCGGACTTCGCCGGCGGCCATTACAATCTCGGCCTGGTGCTGTTCGGGCAGCACAGGCTGGACGAAGCGGAGGCCAGCTACCGCAGGGCCATCGCCCTCAAGCCCGACTATGTCGAGGCGCACGCGAACCTGGGCACCACCCTGACCTACCTCGGACGGACGGACGCGGCGATGCGCAGCTTCGAACAGGCGCTCGCCCTCAATCCGGATTCCGACGGCGCCCACAGCGCCCGACTGTACTCGATGCTGTACCTGGCGCAAACGACGCCGGCCGCCTTGCTGGCCGCGCACCGCGAATTCGCCGCGCGCTGCGAGGTACCGCTCAATCCGCACCGGCGCACGCACGTCAACACACGCGATCCGGAACGCCGGCTCCGGATCGGCTACGTCTCCGCGGATTTCCGCCGCCACTCGGTCGCCAACTTCATCGAGCCCGTGCTCACCCACCACGACCGCGCCCGCTTCGAGGTCTTCTGTTATTACAACAGCACCGAACGCGACGCGGTGACGGATCGCCTCGTCACGCTCGCCGACCGCTGGCTGACCTGCGCCGGACTCACCGACGAACAGCTCGCCGAGCGCATCCGGGCCGATGGCATCGACATCCTGGTGGATCTCTCCGGACACACCAGCGGCCACCGCCTGCTCACCTTCGCGCGCAAGCCCGCCCCGGTGCAGGTCACCTGGCTCGGCTATCC
Organism: Gammaproteobacteria bacterium; assembly: GCA_016716465.1. NCBI lineage: Bacteria > Pseudomonadati > Pseudomonadota > Gammaproteobacteria > Gammaproteobacteria bacterium. The sequence goes on along the minus strand of JADJWH010000007.1, from coordinate 80,378 downwards.
CGCCACCACCGGCCTCGATGCGATGGACTACCGCCTCTGTACCCTCGATACCGATCCCCCGGGACAGGAGGAATGGCATTCCGAAACGCTCTATCGACTGCCACGCACGCTGTGGTGCTACCGCCCACTCACCGAGCGCCCGGCGCGCGGTGCAACGCCCGGAGCGCCGCGTGGACAGATCCGCTTCGGTTCACTGAACAACCTCGCCAAGGTCTCACCCGCGAGCCTGGACTGCTGGGCCGAAATCCTGCATGCCGTGCCCGGATCCGGCCTGGTCATGACCAGCATCCCGGAGGGTTCGATCCGTCAGTCCCTACACGACCGCTTCGCCGCCCGCGGCATCGATCCCGTGCGCATAGCACTGTACGGCAAACTCCCCTACGCCGAGTACTGGCGCCTGCTGACGGAGATCGACATCGCACTGGACCCGTTTCCGTACACCGGCACCACCACCACCTGCGAGACGCTGTGGATGGGCATCCCGGTCGTCTCCCTCGCCGGGGAGTCCTCCGTCGCCCGTTCCGGACTCGCCCTGCTGAAGGCCGTCGGCCTCGAGGAACTCATCGCCCGCGATGGCGCCGACTACGTCCGCATCGCCACCGATCTCGCCCGTGATCCCGCGCGGCTCGAGCGCCTGCGTCGCGAGATCCCCCAGCGCTTTGACGCCTCCCCGTTGCGCGACGAGGCCGCCTTCACCCGCGATCTCGAGGCCGCCTATCGCGACATGTGGCGACAGTGGTGCCAGCCGCCGTCCCCGCGCCGAGAGGAGATCCAGGCCCTGCTCAAGGCAGGCAATGACCTGCTCTCCCGGGGCGAGCGTGAAGAGGCGGCGGCCCGCTTCGATGCGGCGCTGGCACTGCAGCCGGACACCCCGGAAACGCTGATCGCGCTGGGCACCGCCTTCTATCGGCTGGGCCGGCTGGACACGAGCGCGGCCGCGTTCGAACAGGCGCTTGCGCTCAAACCGGATTCCGCCGAGGCCTGTCACAACCTCGGCACCGTCTACATGGACCAGGGCCGGCTGGAGCTGGCCGCCGGCAACTTTCAGCGGGCGATCGGGCTCAAGCCCGACGCCGCCGTCCCGCATTACAACCTCGGCCTGATCCGTTTCCGGCAGGGGAACATCGATGAGGCCATCGCGTGCAACCAGCGCGCGCTGGCGCTGAAGCCCGACCTGTACAAGGCACTGAACAATCTCGGCGTGGCGCTCGCGTACCAGGGCAGGAACCGGGAGGCCATGCGCTGCTACGAGCAGGCGGTCGCGCTGCAGCCGGAATACGCCAATCCGCTGAGCTCCCGGCTCTGCGCCATGAACCGCATCGCGGGCCTGCCCGCGGAGGACATCCATGCGGCGCACCGGGATTTCGCCGCGCGTTGCGAGGCGCCGCTCAAGCCGCGCTGGCGCGCCCACGCCAACACGCGCGAGCCCGAACGCCGACTCAGGATCGGCTATGTCTCCGCGGATTTCCGCCGCCACTCGGTCGCCAATTTCATCGAGCCCGTGCTTGCCCGCCACGATCACCAGCGCTTCGAGGTCTTCTGCTATTACAACCACACCGAGCGCGACGCGGTCACCGGGCGCCTGATCGCGCTGGCCGACCGCTGGCTGGAATGTCCGCGACTGACGGAGGATCAGCTCGCCGAACGCATTCGCACCGATGGCATCGATATCCTGATCGATCTCGGCGGACACACCGACGGCAACCGCCTGCTCACCTTCGCGCGCAAGCCCGCCCCGGTTCAGGTGACCTATCTCGGCTATCCCGCCACCACCGGCCTCGACGCGATGGACTACCGCCTGTGCACCCTCGACACCGATCCCCCGGGGCAGGAGGCCTGGCATTCGGAGACCCTCTACCGCCTGCCGCGCACGCTGTGGTGCTACCGCCCGCCCGGTGCGCGGCCGGCCGGCGGCACCGCACCCGCGCTGCAGGGGGGTCGGATCACCTTCGGTTCCCTGAACACCTACCCCAAGATCACGCCCGAGACCTTTTCCGTCTGGATGGACATCCTGCGCGCCGTGCCGGATTCGCGCCTGATCATGACCGCCGTCCCCGAGGGCTCCGTGCGCCGGACGCTGGCGGAGCGCATCGCCGCGCAGGGCATCGCGTCCGACCGGGTCAGCGTACATTCCCGGGTATCCGACTCGGCGTATCATGAACTGATGCGCCAGATCGATCTCACCCTCGATCCGTTCCCCTATACCGGCACCACCACCACCTGCGAGACGCTGTGGATGGGCATCCCGGTCGTCTCCCTCGCCGGTGAGTCCTCCGTCGCGCGCTCCGGACTCGCCCTGCTGAAGTCCGTCGGTCTCGAGGAACTCGTCGCCCGCGATGGCGCCGACTACGTCCGCATCGCCGCCGAACTCGCCCGCGATCCCGCGCGGCTCGATCGTCTGCGCCGCGAGATCCCCGCGCGCTTCGACGCCTCCCCTCTGCGCGACGAGGCCGCCTTCACCCACGACCTCGAGGACGCCTATCGCGATATGTGGCGGCGCTGGTGCCGACCGCAGCCGGGAGGGACGACATGAATTTCGATACCTCCCTGCAACGCGCGCTGCAACAAGGCCGGGAATATTCCGGGCGCGGCCGCCATGACGAGGCCATCGCCTGCTTCCGCGAGGTGCTCGCGCTCAATCCGCTCCACGCGGAGGCGCAACTCTATCTCGGCAACGCCTGCCTCGCCCAGGGTCGCGCGGCGGAGGCCGCCGACAGTTATCTCAAGGTGATCGCCGCCCAGCCGAATCTCGCCGCGGCCCATTTCAATCTGGGGATCGCGCGTTACCAGCAAGGCCGGCTGGATGAGGCCGAGGCGAGCTACCGGCGCGCCACGATGCTGAAACCCGATTACGCCGAGGCCTACAACAATCTCGCCCATGTCTGTCTCGACCGGGGGCGCCCGGGGGATGCCGTGGCCGCGTGCCAGCAGGCCATTGCGCTGAAACCGGACCTTGCCGCGGCGCACCAGAATCTCGGGCTGGCGCTCCTGCGCCAGGGCCGGCTGGAAGAGGCGATCGCGGCAGCGCAGCGCGCGCTTGCGCTCAAGCCGGACTTCGTCAGTGCCTATCACACACTCTGCCTCGCGCTCTATGACCTGGGCCGCATGGACGAGGCGCTGGAACGCGCGCAGCGGTCCCTCACGCTGCAGCCGGACGACACCAATATGCAGATCTTCCACTCCGCCCTGCTCGCCCACACCGGCCGCAGCCGCGAAGCTTTGCAGGCATTGGACACCGTTCTGAGGTTCGCCCCCGATTCCGCCGCCGCGCTCAGCGCCCGCTGCTCCGCGCTGCTGTACCTGCCCGAGACCACGCCGGATGACCTGCTGGCCGCTTCCCGCCGCTTCGCACAACGCTGCGAGACACCGCTGAAATCGACCTGGCGCCCGCATACCAATACGCGCGAGCCCGAACGCCGGCTCCGGATCGGCTATGTCTCCGCGGATTTCCGCCGCCACTCGGTCGCCAATTTCATCGAGCCCGTGCTCGCCCGCCATGACCGCGCCCGCTTCGAGGTCTTCTGCTATTACAACTATTCCGAACGCGACACGCTCACCGAGACCCTGGCCGCCCTGGCCGACCACTGGTTCGACTGCCCCGGGCTGCCGGACGAGCAGCTCGCCGGGCGCATCCGGGCCGATGGCATCGACATCCTGATCGATCTCGGCGGACACACCAATGAGCATCGGCTACTCACCTTCGCCCGTCGGCCCGCCCCGGTGCAGGTCACCTGGCTCGGCTATCCCGCCACCACCGGCCTCGATGCGATGGACTACCGCCTCTGTACCCTCGATACCGATCCCCCGGGACAGGAGGAATGGCATTCCGAAACGCTCTATCGGCTGCCGCGCACGCTGTGGTGCTACCGCCCGCTCACCGAGCGCGCGGCCGGTCTTCCAACGCCTGTCGTGCAGGGCGGCCTTGTCACCTTCGGATCGATGAACAGCTATCCCAAGATCTCGCGCGAGACGCTTGCGGCCTGGGTCGATATCCTGCGTGCCGTCCCGGATTCGCGCCTGATCATGAGCGCGGTACCCGAGGGCTCGACCCAGCAAGACCTGAGACACTACTTCGCCGCCGCGGGCCTGGCGCCGGCGCGGATCACGTTATGCGGACGGCTGCCTTACGAGGAATTCCGGCAGCTACAGCACGGGATCGACATCGCGCTGGACCCGTTTCCGTACACCGGCACCACCACCACCTGCGAGACCCTGTGGATGGGCATCCCCGTCGTCTCCCTCGCCGGCCAGACCTCCGTCGCCCGCTCCGGACTCGCCCTGCTGAAAGCGGTCGGACTCGAGGAACTCGTCGCCCACGATGTCGCCGGCTACGTCCGCATCGCCACCGACCTCGCCCGCGATCCCGCGCGGCTCGACCGCCTCCGCCGCGACATACCCGCGCGCTTCGACGCCTCCCCGCTGCGCGACGAGGCCGCCTTCACCCGCGATCTCGAGGACGCCTATCGCGATATGTGGCGGCAGTGGTGCGCGCGCGGGCCGGCACCCGAAACCGCCGCGCCTGCAGCCACGCCGAACGTGAAGGATCGCCTGGAGGCGTTGCTGGAACAGGGACTCGCGCGTTATATGCGGCGCGAGTTCGCCGCCGCGGCGGAGGACTTTCGCGCGGCGCTGGCGCTCGATCCGAAACATGCCGAGGCGCAGCGCAAGCTCGGCAATGCGTATTTTGCCCAGGGACGGCTGGACGAGGCCGTCGCCTGTTACCAGCAGGCCGTGGCGCTCGATCCCGCGCTCGTCGCGGCGCACTACAACCTGGGTCTGGCGTATTTCCGGCAGGGCAGGGCGGACGCCGCCGCGGACTGCTATCTGGCCGTGCTGAAGCTCAAGCCGGACTTCGTCGAGGCATACTCCAGCCTGGGCGTGACCTGCAGCAGCCAGGGCCGCCAGGAAGAGGCCTTGCAATACCTGCGCAAGGCGCTGTCCCTGCAACCGGAAAATGCCCTGATCCACAACAATTACGGCCTGACGCTCCACAAGTCGCACCGACGGGACGAAGCGATCGCCAGCTACCGACGGGCGTTGACGCTCAAACCGGAGCTCATCGAGGCGCACCTGAACCTGGGTAATGCCCTGGCGGAAAGCGGGATGCAGGAGGAAGCCATCGAAAGTTACCGGCGGGCGCTGGCACTGAAACCGGACTCTGCCGAGGCGTGGTTCAATCTGGGCGGCATCCTGCTCGCCCAGGGCAGGCTCGACGAGGCGGGCGACTGCCTCCGCAGGACGATTGCACTGAAACCGGATTACGCCGCCGCCCATAACAATATGGGCCAGCTCCTCATTCGCCAGGACAGGCTGGACGAGGCCGTGGCCAGTTACCGGCAGTCGATCGCGCTCAAGCCCGGCGATGCCGAGGCGCACATCAATCTGGGTTCCGCGCTGACCAATCAAGGCGAGGTGGAAGAAGGCATGCGCTGCTACGAAGCAGGCCTCCGTATCGATCCCGCCTCCGCGGCCGGACACAGTGCCCGGCTCTTTGCGCTGCACAATCTCTCCTCGGTCACACCGGAGCAGGCGTTCGCCGCCCAGCGGTTCTTCGCCGAGCAGTGCGAGACGCCGCTCAGGCCGTACCGGCGCCCGCACACGAACGATCGCGACCCCGGGCGCCGGCTCAGGATCGGCTACGTGTCACCCGATCTGCGCCGCCACCCGGTGGCGAACTTCATCGAGCCGGTGCTGGCCCATCACGACCGTGACCGGGTCGAGGTCTATGGCTACTACAACAATTACGAGCGTGATGACTGGACCGACCGGATCGCCCTGCTCGTCGACCGCTGGATCCCCTGCCCGAGCCTGTCGGATGAAGCGCTGGCCGAACAGATCCGTGCCGACCGCATCGACATCCTGGTCGACCTCGCCGGCCACACCGACAAGAACCGCCTGCTGGTCTTCGCGCGCAAACCGGCGCCGGTTCAGATCACGTATCTGGGCGACGTCGCGAGCACCGGCATGGAGACCATGGACTGGCGCCTGAGCCATATCGACACCGATCCTGAAGGCTACGAGCGCTATAACAGCGAGCGGCTGTTTCGCCTGCCGCGCAATCTCTGGTGTTACCGGCCGGCCGCGGACCTTCCGCCCGTCGCAACGACGACGCCGGCGCGCCGCAACGGTCACGTCACCTTCGGATCGATGAACAAGGTCGCCAAGGTCTCGGAGGCGACGCTGTCCGCCTGGTCGGAACTGCTCCGGCGCGTCGCCGGCTCGCGGCTGGTCATGGCGGGCGTGCCGGCGGGCGAGGCGCAGCGGCATATCCGGGAGCGTTTCGCCACGCACGGGATCGGGCCGGAACGCCTCACGCTGCATCACAAACTGCCGCTGCGTGAGTTCCGCGCCCTGCACGCGAACATCGACATCGCGCTCGACCCCTGGCCGTTCAACGGCAACACGACGACCTGCGAGGTCCTGCATCTCGGCCTGCCGGTGATCAGCCTGGCAGGTGACCGCTTCTCGGCCCGCTTCGGCTATCATCTGCTGAAGACGATCGGCCTGGCCGAACTGGCGGGACGGGATGTCCAGGACTACATCGCCATCGCCGAGTCCCTGGCCGCGGACCTCGACCGCCTCGAGGCCTTGCGCAGCGGCATGCGCGCGCGCCTGGCCGCCTCGCCGCTGCGCGACGAGGCGGGCTTCACGCGCCAGCTGGAGGAGGCGTATCGCGCAATGTGGAGGGACTGGTGCGCCTCATGATGCAGCTCCCGGCGCGGGACTCGCGCCCGAACCGGACAAAGGATCGATCGGCATGATACTGGTCACTGGCGGCGCCGGTTTCATCGGCGCGAATTTCGTCCTGCGGTGGTGCGCCACGGACGCTGAACCGGTCCTGAACCTGGACGCGCTGACCTACGCCGGCAATCCGGAGAACCTGCGCGCGCTGACCGGCTCGGCGCGGCATCGCTTCATCCACGGCGACATTACCGACCCCGCCCTGCTGCAGCGCCTGTTCGCCGAGCATCGCCCGCGGGCGGTGCTCAATTTCGCCGCCGAGACCCATGTCGACCGTTCGATCCACGGCCCCGAGGCCTTCGTGCGCACCAACGTCACCGGCGCCTTTCATCTGCTGGAGACAGCGCGCGCGTACTGGCAGCAGCTCGGCGACGCTGAACGGCGGGCGTTCCGCTTTCTCCATGTCTCCACCGACGAGGTCTATGGCAGTCTCGGTCCGGGCGATCCGGCGTTCAGTGAGACCACGCCCTATGCCCCGAACAGCCCCTATGCCGCCAGCAAGGCGGCCGCCGACCATCTGGTCCGCGCCTATCACCATACCTACGGGCTTCCGGTGCTGACGACGAACTGCTCGAACAACTACGGCCCGTACCAGTTCCCGGAGAAGCTGATCCCGCTGACCCTCATCAACGCGCTCGCGGGCCGGCCGCTGCCGGTCTACGGCGACGGGCGGCAGATCCGCGACTGGCTCCATGTCGAGGATCACTGCGCGGCGATCCGGCAGGTGCTGACGGGTGGCCGGCCGGGTGAGACCTACAACATCGGCGCCCGCAACGAGATGACCAACATCGACGTCGTGCGCGCCGTCTGCGCCCTGCTGGACGAACTGGCGCCGGCGGCCGCACGCGACCTGCGCGACGCGCGGGGCCACCCGGTGCGGACCTACGCCGAACTGATCGCCTTCGTGGCGGACCGGCCCGGACACGACCGGCGCTATGCCATCGATGCCGCCAGGATCGAGCGCGAACTGGGCTGGCGCCCCGTGGAGAGTTTCGCGACGGGCCTCCGCAGGACGGTCGAATGGTATCTGGCGAATCCGGACTGGACGGCGCGCGTGCAGAGCGGGGCCTATCGCGAATGGATCGGGCTCCAGTACGGCGAGGGCATGCAGTGAGGCTGCTGCTGCTGGGCAAGAACGGCCAGGTCGGCTGGGAGCTGCAGCGCGCACTGGCGCCGCTCGGCGAGCTGATCGCGCTGGACCGCAGCGGGACCGCGGACCTGTGCGGCGACCTGGGCGATCTCGCGGGCCTGACCGCGACGGTGCGCGCGGTCGCGCCGCAGGTCATCGTCAACGCCGCCGCCTGGACCGACGTGGACGCGGCGGAACACGATCCGGAGGCGGCCACGCGGATCAATGCCGAGGCGCCCGGCGTGCTGGCGGCGGAGGCGGCGCGCCTCGGGGCCTGGCTGGTGCACTACTCGTCCGACTACGTCTATTCCGGCGCGGGCACGCGGCCCTGGACCGAAACGGACACGCCCGCGCCGCTCTCCGCCTATGGCCGGAGCAAGCTCGCCGGCGATGAAGCGGTGGCGAACTCCGGCGCGCGCGCACTGATCTTCCGCACCTCCTGGGTCCATGCCGCGCGCGGCCGCAACTTCCTCCGCTCGATACTTCAGCTGGCCCGGAGCCGTGATATCCTGAGCGTCGTCAACGACCAGTTCGGCGCCCCCACCGGCGCGGACCTGATCGCCGATGTCACGGCCCACGCCCTGATCGCGCTGGCGCAGACCGGAGAGGCGTCGCGCGGCGGGCTGTACCATCTGGCGGCGGCCGGCGAGACGACATGGTGGGAATACGCGCGGCTGATTCTCGCCGAAGCCCAGCAGGCGGGCGCGAGCCTGCGGGTGACGGCCGAACAGGTGACCGCCGTACCGTCCGAGGCCTATCCGCGGCCGGCGCCGCGGCCGCGCAATTCCCGTCTCAGCGTCGCCCGCCTGGAGCACGCCTTCGGCCTGCGGATGCCGGACTGGCGCGACGGCGTCAGACGCACCGTGCGAGAGCTACTGACCTAAGGGGGGAGTTCGTGCCCAGAAAAGGCCTCATCCTGGCCGGAGGTTCCGGCACCCGCCTGTACCCGACCACGCTGCCGGTCTCGAAGCAGTTGCTGCCGGTGTACGACAAGCCGATGGTCTATTATCCGCTCAGCATCCTGCTGCTGGCGGGCATCCGCGACATCCTGCTGATCACGACCCCGGAGGATGCGCCGCTGTTCACCCGCCTGCTGGGCGACGGGAGCCAGTGGGGACTGAATCTTTCCTATGCCGTGCAGCCGCGACCGGACGGCCTGGCCCAGGCCTTCACGATCGGCGCGGACTTCATCGGACGCGACCCGTCGGCCCTGGTGCTGGGCGACAACATCTTCTACGGCCACAACCTCCAGACCCTGCTGAAGGACGCGACGCAACATCGGGCCGGCGCCACGGTCTTCGCCTATCACGTGCAGAATCCCCAGCGCTATGGCGTGGTCGAATTCGATGCCGCCGGCCAAGCCCTGTCGCTGGAGGAAAAACCCGCCCGGCCCCGCTCGAACTACGCGGTAACCGGCCTCTACTTCTACGACAACCAGGCGGTGGACTTTGCCCGCGCGATCCGCCCCTCCGCCCGCGGTGAACTCGAGATCACCGACCTGAACGCGATGTACCTCGACCGGCGCGAGCTGCGCGTCGTGATCATGGGGCGCGGCTACGCCTGGCTCGACACCGGGACGCACGAAAACCTGCTCGAGGCGGGACAGTACGTCGCCACTATCGAGAAGCGGCAGGGCCTGAAGGTCGCCTGTCCGGAGGAGATCTGCTTTCGCAACGGCTGGATCGATGCCGGGCAGTTGCAGAAACTCGCGGCGCCGCTGGCCAAGACGCCCTACGGTGAATATCTGCTGCGACTGATCGATGGCCGGGTGTTCTGATGCGGACGGAGCGGCTGGCGATCCCCGATCTCGTCGTGTTCACGCCCCGGGTCTTCACCGACCCGCGCGGATTTTTCTTCGAGAGTTTCCATCAGCAGCGCTTCGCGGAGGCGACCGGGCGGTCTCCAGAATTCGTCCAGGACAATCACTCGCGCTCCGTCAAAGGCGTCCTGCGCGGGCTGCATTACCAGCTGCCGCCGATGGCGCAGGGAAAACTGGTGCGGGTGATCCAAGGGGAGATCTATGACGTCGCGGTGGATATCCGCCGCGCCTCGCCCACCTTCGGCCGCTGGGCGGGCGCCCGGCTCTCGGCCGAGAACCGGCGCCAGCTCTGGATCCCGGAGGGCTTCGCCCACGGCTTCGTCACCCTGAGCGACAGCTCCGAGGTGCTCTACAAGACTACGAATTACTACTCTCCGGAACACGAACGCTGCATCGCCTGGGACGACGCGGATCTCGCCATCGACTGGCAGTATCCGGACACGCCCGAACTCTCCGCCCGGGACCGGCAAGGTTCATCGTTCAGAGCGGCTGTGCTGTTCTGATCCGCGCTGCCTGGCCCCACAGCGCGCGTGACGCGCGCGCCCCGGCGTCAGACCAGATAATGAAACATGGCCATCCAGTCGCCAAGCTGGCTCGTTACCAATCCCAGCACCTTGGTTCCGAGGCTGTCGGCATAGCTGCCCGTACCCACCTTCTCGGCGACGAAGAGTGACCCATCGAAGCGGTTCTCCACCCCCAGGAACACGCTGAGATCATCCAGCACGGCGTTCTTGTCGGCCGCGAGGTCTTCGATGCGAATCTCCATGACGCACTCCGCCGGCACGCGCGCTTTCACGGCCTCGTAGGCGGCGAACTGGGCGCTCAGGCCGGCAACGATCGCCTTCGGATCGGAGGGCGCCCAGGCCTGCTTGAGATATGAGCCCACGACGTCGCGCGGATCCCGAATCATGTGAATGAAGCGCATGGCCGGATAAAGTTCACGCAGGAAATCCAGATAGAGCCAGTTATCAGGCGTGTCGTCGCACCAACGCCGCGCCCCGGCGCGCCGGAGCGACGGGGCGTAGAGCCGGTCGAGAAACGCGCGGCAGGCGTCCAGCAATTCATCCCGGGTCATCGACCTGGGCGTGAAGAAGGGCCGGATCAGGCCCTCGGTATCGACGATACCCTCGACCGAGACGCTCTCGAGCAGACCGTGGACGAAGTCGTTCACACAGATATCATAGTGCTCGAGGCCCACGAACTGACCGGTCGCGTGGATGCTGAAACCGGCGTCCGGGTGCTCGCGCCCGATGGTCTCGAAGGCCTGGTGCATGTCCGAGCCCGCGGCAATCAGCCCGCGCACCTTGTCGTTCAGCGCCGCATCGCCGAACCCTATCACGCGCAGCTTGGCCGCCCACAGGATGAAATCGGCGACCGCGTAATGGTGGCGCTTCATGTCGAACGGGCCGGACAGCCGGTTGACCAGATCCATCAGTCCGCCGCGCTCGATGATCAACTTGTTCTCGTGTACCGGCAACACGATCTCCGGATGCGAGTTCAGCAAATCCGCCATCACCGAGGTGCCGGAGCGCCCGGTACCGCCGATGAAGATGGGTTGCGCGCTGGGGAGGTGCGGGTTCATGTCGTGTCCGCGGGGCGTGGTTCGCTCCCGGCTATACGGTGGGTTACCGGAAGAATAAACGGCCGTTTTCGCCAGGTCCAGCGGGCGACCGCCATCATCAAATCCACGTATCCACCAGGGGAAATTGAAAGGAGGATCTCCCGGCGCAGGGTAATCAGCCGCCCAGCGCCCGTGATCCCACATCCGCAAGCATTTGACGTCAGCAATGCCCGGAGGGTTCCGCGCCTCAAGGATCCGGCGCGGCGAATCGCTTCAATGCCGCCGCCACCCGGCGCGCACCCGCAGGCTCCAGGTGCGGACCCATTGGCAGGCTGAGGACCTCGCGGTGGATCGCCTCGGCGATCGGCAGTGCGCCGGCGCCAAGATTCATACCGGCATATGCGGCCTGCGCATGCGGCGGCACGGGATAATGCACCATGGTCTCGATGCCCTCTGCCGACAGGCTGGCCCTCAGGGTGTCGCGGTGCGCACTGCGCACCACGAACAGGTGCCAGACCGGTTCCGCCCATTCGGGCACCACGGGCAGGCCTGACACGGTCTTGCCCAGCTCGCTCAGATACAGGGCCGCGATCCGGCGGCGGCGCCCGTTCCATTCGTCCAGCCGCGCCAGCTTGACGCGCAGAAAGGCCGCCTGCAGCTCATCCAGCCGGGAGTTGTATCCCGGCGCCTCGTGCTCATACTTGATGCGGGAACCGTAGTTGCGCAACAGCCGGATCCGTTCCGCCAGCGCGGCGTCGTCGGTCGTCACGGCGCCGCCGTCGCCGAGCGCGCCGAGATTTTTCGCCGGATAGAAACTGAAGCCCGCCGCGTCGGCGAGCGCCCCGGCGCGGCGGCCTTTGTAGCGGGCGCCATGGGCCTGGGCCGCATCCTCGATGACCTTCAGGCGGTGTTTGGCAGCGACGGCCTTGATGGCGTCCATGTCGGCCGGCTGTCCGTACAGATGCACGGCGATGATGGCGCGGGTGCGTCCGGTGATCGCGGCCTCGAGGCGGGCCGGGTCGATGTTGTACGTGCGCGCGTCCGGTTCGACCGGCACCGGCACGGCGCCCGCGTGACTGACCGCGAGCCAGGTAGCGATGAAGGTGTTGGACGGCACGATGACCTCGTCGCCCGCCCCGATACCGTACCCACGCAGGATCAGGTGCAGCGCGTCCAGGCCGTTGCCGACGCCGATGCAAAAACGGGCGCCGCAGTAGGCGGCGAATTCCTGTTCGAAGTGTTCTGTTTCCCGGCCCAGGATGCAGCGGCCCGAATCGAGGACGCGCTCGAACGCGGCACGCAGATCCGCGCGCAACTCTTCGTGAGCCGGCCGCAGGTCGAGAAACGGGATCATGCCCTCGGTCACCATTGCCGGTCAGAAGACCCACTCGTACTGGTCATAGACCACCGAACGCCCGCCCCAGGACTCCTTGTTCAGCAACAGCGTCTCGTCGAGGACGCGGCCGGCGTCGGTGGTGGAGATCCCGAAGTCGAACCAGCGCACGCCATTGCACAGCTGCGTCAGGACATGCGACAGGCAGGCGTCGAGCGCGCAGCGCCGCTTCCCCTCCTCGGTGGCGCCGATGTACTGCGCGTGGCAGACGCAATCCGTCTGGTAGACGATGACCCCGCCGAGCAGCCGGTCCCGGTCATAGGCGCCGACGAGCCGTATATTCGCCGGGAACCGCGCCGCGAGCAGGGCGATCTCCTCCGCGCTATGGGTCGGGACGACGCCGTGCTTCTCCCTCAGGTGTTCCGCCTCGATCCGCATGAAGGCCGCGTAATCCCCGCTCACGCGCACCTCCAGCCCCTCCCGGCCCGCCTTCGTAATACAGGCCTTGCGGCCCTTGGCGGGGGTATACCTCTCGGACAGACACAGGCTGGTGGAGAGGTCCCGGCGCGTGAGGCGCGCGCCGAGCCGCACCAGGGCGTACAAGTCCTCCTCGGCGGGCATCCGGTGATAGATATGCGGGATCGCCTTGTAGACCAGCTTGTTCAGTTGATGTTCAACGCACCACGCGCCGATCGCCGCGAACGCGGGCAGCGCATGGCTGCCGTGGAAGTCGCGGCCGACGATCAGCCCGCCGTAGGTCAGACCGGCGTGCGAATGCAATCCGGCGTCGCGGATCGTCGCGGGCAGCGCCGCGATGATCCGGTCGCCGTCGAGGACGAACAGGGAGGCGTCCGGGAAACGGTCCGCGTGATAATCCATATAGGAACGGAGGTGGAGAAAGGTGCCGTTGCGCGAATCCCTGACGCACGCGTCCCAGGCCGCGGCATCGGATCCCGCGTAGCTGCGCACGGTGACATCAGGACGCTGCACGGCGCTGATCGGGGTCATGGCGGTGACACACACATCAGCGGACGCGGGCGCGCCGGAGGCCTGGCGGGACTAGGCCGCGATCCGCGCATTGACGAAGATCTCGCAGGCCAGTTCCGGTTCGCGCCGGCCCAGCTCGAACAGGCCGTCCAGCACCGCATCGCCCAGCGCCGGCGCGATCGCCTCCATCTGCCCATGAGTAAACGGCTTCACCAGATATCCGCCCCGCTCCTCCACGGCAAACCCGGCGGCCTCCAGATCGGAGACCAGGGCGGGGAAATCGTACACGCGGTGCTGCTGCAGCAGCTGATTGCGCTCGCTCATGGTGTCCAGTGTCGGAATCAGCCTCATCGCGAGCGCGAGCCGGCGATGCAGGCTGGCGGCGTTGGCGACGTTGACGTGTAGCCGGGAGCGGCCGTCCATCGTCGCATGGATGGCCCGCAGCATCGCCCCGGACGACGGCACCTCCTGCAGCACGCCGGAGCAGATCACCAGATCCGGCGGCCGCGGCAGCGCCGCCCGCACGGCGGGCTGGGACTGCTCGAGGAATCCCTCGACGACCGTCATGCCCGGCAGCTCCGCCCGCCGTGCGCTGGCGCAGAACGCCGGCGCCGGCTCGATGACGACCCAACGCTCAAGGGGCGCGGCATGGCGCAGGTAATGCTGGTACAGCAGCTCCGATCCGCAGCCGATCTCCAGCACGACGGCCGGCCGGACCGCATTCAACTGCTCGAGCACCACCCGCCGGCGATATTCCACCAGCACCTGCTCGAAACCGTAGTGCGCGAGATAGTCCTCGGTATAGCGTTCGATATCCCGCTTCATCATGCCCCCGCGCGGCTAGCGGCCGACGTCCCGGATGAAATCCTCGTAGACCCGGTAATAATCTTCTTCACGATAGATGTCACTCGCCAGCGCCAGGCAGACCGCGCCGGAAGAAAAATTGTCGATCTCGCGCCAGACCCCGGGGGCGATATACAGGCCATAATAGGACCGGCTGAGGTGAAACGTCTTCTTCTCGCGGCCATCGTCGAGATGCACGTCGAAGCTGCCGGACATCGCGATCAGGAACTGGTGCAGGGCCTTGTGCGCGTGACCGGCGCGGCTCGCGCCGCCCGGGACATCGTACAGGTAGTACACGCGCTCGATCCTGAAGGGAATGTGCCGCGCGGACTCGATGAATGTCAGGTTGCCGCGCGGGTCATGGACCTTCGGCAGATCGATCAGCCTGCACTCTTGCACGCCCATGCTCAGCCGCCCTTGAGCTCGGCGACCGTCTGCGCGTAATGCCCGGACAGTTCGGGATACAGGTGCGCGCACATGTCGTAGATCTCGCGCAGGCGCGCGAGCGATCGTTCGATCTCCTCGCCGCTGATGAAATTGTGCTTCACGGCATATTTCAGCAGCATGGCCCAGTCCGTCACCGCATAGATGAACTCCGGGTTGTAGGCCGGATTACTGTTGGCGTTGAGGTGCCGGCGGAAATAGGACAGCGGCGTGGCGTGGATCGCGACGGGCCCCCGCAAGCCGAGCCTGATCCAGGTGGCGACGTCGTCCAGCCCGCGCCACAGCTCCCCTTCCAGATCGAACCCCCAGGGCTCGCCCGAGGGTTCGAGCATGTCCTCGCGTCGTATCAGTACGGTCGAGAACTCGCCGATCGGATTGGACAGGTACAGCGCCATGATCCGGATCAGCTCGCGACCGTCGCGCATCAGCGTGGTCTCGAGCTGGAACGGGTTGATGATCTTGACCGGTTCGCCCGCCTCGTTCACCTCCTGCCGCAGGCTCGCGACCAGCCGCGGCCCGGAAGGATGCTCCGCGAGCCTGACCAGCTCGCTCACGCAGAAGGGATGGAGAAAATCGTCGTCCAGCAGAAACTTGAGGTACTTTCCCCGCGCCAGGCGGATGAGGTTCCGGTAGTTGCCCCGCCCACGTCCGACGCGATCCTCGTTACAGACATACTGCACGGCGGTGCCGAATTCGGCGCACACGTTCCGGATCGCATCGGTCGGCGCGTCGTCGGAAACGATCACCTCGATGTTGCGATAAGTCTGCGCCAGCGCGCTCCCGATCGCCGTCTTCAGGTCGCGCTCCTTGTAGGCGGGGATGCAGACCGAAACGAGCGGCTGCTCCGGGGACATCGCCGCAACCTCAGTCATGGACACGCCATCCTGCTTCCACCGCCCCCATTCAGTTGACACTCACCCGCGCGACCCGCCGCTTGCCCACCTGGACCACGTGGGTCCCACCGCGGGCGATGCGACGCTGGGCGTCCTCGACGCGCTCGCCGTCCAGGCGCACGGCGCCCTGCTGGATCATGCGCAGGGCCTCCGAGGTGCTGGCGACCAGGCCAGCGTCCTTGAGCAGGTTCGCGATCGGATACACCCCGTCTTCCGCGGCGAGCTCGACGGTCTCCATGTCCTCGGGCAAGGCCCCGCGCTGGAAACGCGCGACGAACTGCTCCTGCGCCCGCGCGGCGGCGGCCGCGCCATGGAAGCGCGTCACCAGCTCCACGCCCAGCAGGAACTTGATGTCGCGCGGATTCGCGCCCTGTGCGACCTGCTGCTTCAACTCCGCGATCCCACCGGCCGTGCGCGCCGACAGCAGGTCGAAGTAGCGCCACATCAGCGTGTCGGAGATGGACATCAGCTTGCCGAACATCTGGTCCGGCGGCTCGTTGATGCCGATGTAGTTGCCGAGTGACTTCGACATCTTCTGGACGCCGTCCAGGCCTTCCAGGATCGGCATGGTCAGCACCACCTGGGGCGGCTGGCCGAAGGATTCCTGCAGCTGCCTGCCCACCAGCAGATTGAATTTCTGGTCCGTGCCGCCGAGCTCGACATCGGCGCGGATGGCGACGGAGTCGTAACCCTGGATCAGCGGATAGAGGAATTCGTGGATGGAGATCGGCTGGCCACCCGCGTAACGCTTGCTGAAGTCATCCCGTTCGAGCATGCGCGCCACGGTATGCCGCGCCGCCAGACCGATCAGGTCCGCCGCGCCCATCGCGCCCATCCAGCTCGAGTTGAACATCACCAGGGTCTTGCCGGGATCCAGGATCTTGAAGATCTGCTCCTCATAGGTGCGCGCGTTCTCGATCACCTCGTCGCGCGTGAGCGGCTGGCGGGTGACGTTCTTCCCGGTCGGGTCGCCGATCATGCCGGTGAAATCGCCGATCAGGAAGATGCATTCGTGCCCGAATTCCTGAAACTGGCGCAGCTTGTTGAGCAGGACGGTATGCCCCAGATGCAGATCGGGGGCGGTCGGGTCGAAACCCGCCTTGATCCGCAGCGGCCGGCCGGCGGCGAGCCGCTGCGCCAGATCCCCTTCCAGAAGGATCTCCTCGGCGCCGCGCTTGATTTCTGCCAGGACATCACCGACCCCGCTCATAGAACTCCCTTAACTGCTTAAGACGGCTGAAAAATAGCCGATATATTACCGTACTCATGCCCGCGTTGAAGCGAAAAATGTCCTTTCCCGACGAGCGTTCGCACCGGTTGATGCACTCACTGCAACGTTCGTGCATCCGATTATTGACCGCGGCCGGCGCACAAGCTAAGGTTAGCCCAAACAACAAGGATGGCACCATGGACAGATTGTGCATGAAAAACCGGGACTTCAAACCGGTTACCCGCGGGAATGGCAAGAAACCTCTCTACACCAACCACCATCTGCTGACCGCCGCCGGCGCGCTCGTCGGCATCGGTCTCATTATCGGGCTGACCCCGGACGAGGCCAGCGCGACGCGCAGTGAACAGACCGGCGCTCAGACCCAGATCCTCGCCGAACTCCCCCCGCCAGGCGTCGCGACCGATGCCATCGTCGGGGAGACCGCCCGCCTGAACGTCCCGCTCGAACTCCCGGTCCGGCCGGCAAGCGTCGTCACGGAAGCCGCCGAGCGGTCGGCGCTGCCCGCCGCGCCCGAACCGGAGCGCGAATGGAAGACGGCGCAGGTCCGCAACGGCGACAATCTCTCGCTCATCTTCGGGCGTCTCGGCCTCAGCGCGCAGGAACTGCACAACATCCTCGAACTGGGCGGCGATACCCGCACCCTGAAGCGCCTGTATCCCGGCGAGGAGATCCGGGTCCAGACCGGTGAGGACGGCAGGCTGCTCGCGCTCAACTATGATATGGACGAGTCGCACACCCTGTGGGTGGAGCAAAACGGAAGCGACCTCACCACCCGGGTGGTCGAGCATCCGCTCGAGAAGCGCGTCACCCAGGCCAGCGCAACCATCAACGACTCCCTGTTTCTCGCCTCGCAACGCGCCGGCCTGAGCGACAACCTGACGATGGAGCTCGCCGGCATCTTCGGCTGGGACGTCGACTTCTCGCTCGACATCCGCCAGGGCGACCGCTTCGCGGTCGTCTATGAGGAGGTCTACAAGGACGGCGACAAGCTGCGCGACGGCGCCATCCTGGCCGCGGAGTTCGTCAACCGCGGCAAGGTCTACCGCGCGGTGCGCTACTCCGGAACGGACAGCAACGCCCAATATTACAGCCCGGACGGCAAGAGTCTGCGCAAGGCATTCCTGCGTTCACCCGTGGCCTTCTCCCGCATCAGCTCCGGCTTCAGCCTGGGCCGTCTGCACCCGGTCCTGAACCGGATCCGCGCCCACAAGGGTGTCGACTATGCCGCGCCGACCGGTACCCCCGTCAAATCGACCGGTGACGGCAAGATCGCTTTCAAGGGCATCAAGGGTGGTTACGGCAATGTCGTCATCGTCCAGCACGGCAGCCGCTACAGCACGCTCTATGGCCACCTCTCCGGTTTCGCGCGCGGCCTCGGCAATGGCAGCCGCGTTTCGCAAGGACAGGTCATCGGCTACGTCGGCATGACCGGCCTGGCCACGGGACCGCATCTTCACTACGAATTCCGTGTCGACGGGGTCCATCGCAACCCGCTCACCGTCGCGCTGCCGGACGCCGCCCCACTGCCCGCGCAGCAGATGGCCGCATTCAGGCAGGAATCGCAGCCCTATCTCGCGCGCCTGGATACGCTCGATCGGACACAGGTCGCGCAGTCGGGCGCGTCCTCCGCGATCGCCCTGAATGCCGCGGAATAAGGGACACTCGCCCGCAGCTCCGGCAGTACCCTCCTGTCCCTGGCGCCCAGGCGCCGGTCATTCGGCCGACCCCTCGTGACGGAGCTCTACATCGGTCTGATGTCGGGGACCAGCATGAACGCCGTCGACGCCGCGCTGGTCGACCTGCACGGGCACCCGAAGCTGCTGCACACCGCCAGCCGGCCCTATCCGCCCGAATTGCGCCGGCGCCTGCAGGCCCTGTGCGAAGGGACCCGCGACGAACTGGAGAGTTTCGCCCGGCTCGACACCGAACTCGGGCACCTGTTCGCCGAGACCGCGCTCGCCGTGCTGCACCAGGGCGGGATCCGGCCGGCGGAGGTGGTGGCCATCGGCAGCCATGGCCAGACCGTCCGGCATTATCCCGGCCCCGAACCCAAATCCAGCCTGCAGATCGCCGACCCGAACATCATTGCGACCGTCACGGGCATCACGACGGTAGCGGATTTCCGCCGCCGCGACATCAGCGTGGGCGGCCAGGGCGCGCCGCTCGTACCGGCCTTTCACAACCTGCTGTTCCGACAGCGCGGACGCGAGCGCGCCGTGCTGAACATCGGCGGGATCGCCAATGTCACGATCCTGCCCGGTGACCCGCAGGCCGCGGTCACCGGCTTCGACACCGGCCCCGGCAACGTGCTGATGGACCAGTGGGCCGCGCGCCACCTGCGCCAGCCCATGGACCGCGATGGCCGCTGGGCCGCCAGCGGCCGCATCGACGGGGCCCTGCTGGAGCGCCTGCTGAAGGACCGTTATTTCGCCGCCCCGCCGCCCAAATCCACCGGCACGGAGTATTTCAACCTCCACTGGCTGGAACGGATGCTGAAACGGCACACCGGACGCATGATCAGGAAGAACGTCCAGGCCACGCTGTGCGAGCTGACAGCCGCCGGCGTCGTGCAGGCCCTGCGCGAACACGCCCCGGCGACGCGGGAGGTGCTGGTCTGCGGCGGCGGGGCGCACAATCTCGCGCTGATGTTCCGCCTGCAGGCACTGCTGGGAGAGGTTCAGCTCAGATCGACCGAGGATTACGGGTTTCCGCCCGACTGGATCGAGGCCATGGCCTTTGCCTGGCTCGCGCACGAGACCCTGGGGGGACGACCGGGCAATCTCCCCAGCGTCACCGGGGCGACACGGCCGGTGCTGCTGGGCGGAATCTACCGTACCGCCCGCAAGGGGTGATTGACCGGGAAGGGGACGGAGTTGCGGGGTAAACGGGGACGGATTTGAAATCCGTCCCCGTACCGGTCGATCAGACGCTGAACGAGGAACCGCAGCCGCAGGTGGTGGTGGCGTTGGGATTGCGGATGACGAAGTGCGCGCCTTCCAGACCCTCGGAATAATCGATCTCGGCGCCCGCCAGATACTGAAAGCTCATCGGGTCGACCAGCAGTGTCACGCCGCCATTCTCGATCACCGTATCACCGTCATTGACCGCTTCGTCGAAGGTGAAGCCGTATTGGAAGCCGGAACACCCGCCGCCGGTAATGAACACGCGCAGCTTGAGCGCGTCGTTGGCCTCTTCATCGATGAGGGACTTCACCTTGGCGGCCGCCGCATTGGTGAACACCAGAATCGGCGGAGCCGCCTCGGCCATAACTTCGGAGCCAGCTAAACTCATGGGGTATCTCCTTACATGAACTGGGGGTTATTGTAATCCGACCGCCCCACATCAATCAACATGTCCGCCTGATTCACTCAGGTATTTCACATCCTTGGCCCCGGAGGAGGCCTTGAGCTCGGCCTCGTCGAGGTGTACCAGGCTGCCGTTCACCTCCGCGCCCATGGCCACCTCGATGCGCTTGTAGTAGACGTTGCCGGTGATGCGGGCATGCAGCGCGAGTTCGACCGACTCCGAGGCGTAGATGTCGCCGATCACCTGCCCGTCGATCATGACATGGGGGGCGCGCACCTCACCTTCAATGGAGCCCTTGTCGCTCAGGACCAGACTGGTCGAGCCGTCGTTGCCCGCCTCGATGTTGCCCTTGATCGCGCCGTCGATGTGCAGGCCGCCGCTGAACACGATATCGCCGTGTATCTCGGTGCGCTGCCCGATCAGGGTATCGACCTTGTCGGCTCGCTGTTTTTTGGCTCCATTCCACATGGCCGGTCTCCTTCTATCGACTACGAAAACAGTTCGGTCCAGCTGAAGCTGCGTTCCACCGGCGGCTTGGCGCCGTCACGCGGCAATACCTTGAGTTGCAGACGCAAGGGCACGAATCCCTCGGGCAGCGTCAGGCTGCCGGCCAGTTCCTGAAAATGCCTGAACCGGAACGTCAGCGCGGACTTGTCGCCGCCGAGCAGCTCCTCTTGAGACAATTCGGCCTGCGCCCCGTTGCGCAGTCCGCTCAGCGTCATGCGTACCTCGCCCTGGATCAGACCGGGCGGAGTCACGTACTGGGTCAGCACCAGGCGATAACGCAGCAGCGGGGACTCTCCGTCGCGCTGCAGCTTGAGGCTCTCGACCTGCAGCCCCTTGTCTCCGCCGGAGGCATTGACCAGTCGACGGTAGAACGCTGCTTCCTGCTTCAGCTCGAGCAGCTCGTCCTGCAGGGTGGCGATATTCTGGTCGACTTCCTGATAGGCCCGACGGTCGATATCGCGCGCCTGTTCCAGCACCGCTTTCTCGCCGCTCAGCCGCTTGTTCTCCGCCTCCAGATCCAGGATGCGCGTCGCCAGGGTATCGCGCGCCGCGCGGGCCGCCTGGGAATCGAATCCCGCGCGCGATCGTCCGTAATCGAACAGGGCCCACCCTCCCGCCAGAACCACGACGCTCAACAGCACATACAAGGCCCGCTTGAGGCGGGGATGGCGGGCCGGAACGATGACGTGTGTGGGTTTGTTCGCCATTAATAATATTTGGGGTCAGAGTAAAAACTTATTTAATCGGTCGAAAGTATGCTATCTAGATTCAGTTTTTACTCTGACCCCAAATATACCAAATATACGGCTCCACCCGGCGGCACACGGCGCCCGGTCAGGGCAGCAGCGCGATCTCCTTGAGTCCCAGTCCTTCCTCGAATCCGTGCATGATGTTGAAATTCTGCAGCGCCTGCCCGGCCGCGCCCTTGACCAGATTGTCGATCACCGACAGGACGACCACGGTACGCTGATCGAGCGGACGGTAGACCGCGATGCGGCACAGGTTCGCGCCCTTCACGCTGCGCGTCTCGGGCAGCGAGCCGGACGGCATCACGTCGACGAAGGGCTCCTGCGCGTACCGCTTCTCGTACAGGGCCTGCAAATCCACCTCACGTTCCGTCGCCAGTTCGGCGTACAGCGTGGCATGAATGCCGCGGATCATCGGCACCAGATGCGGCACGAAGGTCAGGCCGACGGGGCCTCCCCTGCCGGCCGCCGCAAGCCCCTGGCGGATCTCCGGCCAGTGCCGGTGACCGGCCACGCCGTAGGCCTTGAAGTTCTCCCCCGCCTCCGCGAACAGGGTACCGATCTCGGCCTTGCGCCCGGCGCCGCTGACGCCGGACTTTGCGTCCGCGATCAGGCGGTCGCGATCGACCAGACCGGCCTCCAGCAGGGGCAGGAACCCGAGCTGGACCGCGGTGGGGTAACAGCCGGGGTTGGCCACCAGCCGGGCCCCGCGCAGGGCGGCGCGATTGATCTCGGGCAGGCCATACACGGCCTCCGCCAGCAGTTCGGGACAGGCGTGGTCCATCCGGTACCAGTGGCGCCATTGTTCCGGATCCTTGAGACGGAAGTCCGCCGCCAGATCGATGATGCGCGTACCGGCTTCCAGCAGCACGCGCGCCATGGTCATGGCGGTGCCGTTGGGGGACGCGAAAAAGACCGTATCACAATCCGCCAGCACCGCGGGCTCCGGCGACGTGAACTCCAGATCGACATGGCCGCGCAGATTCTGGAACAGACCGGCGACCGGACGTCCGGCCTGCTCGCGTGAAGTCACCGCACGCAGTTCGACCTCCGGGTGACGCGCGAGCAGACGCAGGAGCTCCGCGCCGGTATAGCCCGTGCCTCCGACCACGCCCACCTTGAGTCTCGTGTTCGCCATCCGCGTTCCCGCCCGGGTCATGTCCCGGCCACAATCGGCCCAATATAACAGATATGCCGCGCCCGGCGCGGGTCAATCCTGGCCGGCACGCGGCGCTTCCCTGGCGGACCGTACGAAGACCGCTTCCACATAGGATGCCACCGCCGCGATCTGCGCCGCGTCGAGCACCGTCTCCCAGGCCGGCATCGCGCTGCCGGGCACGCCCCGCGCGATGACCTCGCGCAACCGCTCCGGCGTCAGCGCCGCCACGGACGCGGAAGTCAGATCGCGCGGCCGCGGCTCCAGAAACGCGCCGATCCAGTTGCGTCCGCTGCCGTCGCGCGCGTGGCAGAAGGCGCAGTTGTGCTGGAAGATCTCTTCCCCGCGCCGTTGCTGCGGCGTCGGGTTGACCAGCCGCGGGGCAGCGTCATGCCGCGCGGACAGCGACGCGCCCGAGACCGCGTCGGCGCTCTCGCCGTCCCGGTGCGAATAGCCGCCGCGCGGATACGACACCGTCCTGCGGTCCCACAGAGTACGGTCATCGATCAGGCGGGCGCGGTCGTGACAGACCACGCAGGAAGACAGGAACAGCCGCTTGCCCTGGCGCTGCGCCGGCGTCAGTTCCTCGTCCGCGGTATCCAGCGCCAGTTCGCCCAGCGCGAAGGGAAAGGCCGCGGCGTAGCGCTGGTGATCCGGCCAGCCGTTCTCCGCGGTGTGGTAACGGGTGTTCTCCCGCCGCGCCTCGATGAAGGTTGCGCGGATGAAATCCACCACGGCCTCGATCTCGTCCCGGCCCAGGGTCTGCGCGAAACCCATCATGGCGCTGCCCGGGCGCCCGTCGGTCACGGCGCGGATCATGTCGTCTCGGCTCAAGGCGCCGGGCTCGAGCGCGGTGAAATCGCGCGGCGGCGGCTGCAGGAAACGGCTCGCCACGGTCCTGGCATCGCCGTCGTAGCCATGACAGAAATAACAGTGATTGTTATAGATATCCCGGCCCGCGCGCGGGCCGCGGGTCACTTCATGACTTTTTTTTTCTGCGACTCCGGGGCGGGAGTGATGAAGGTCGTGAAGACGAACTCGGCGACGTCCGCGATCTCCTGCTCGCTCAGCACGCTGGACCAGGCCGGCATGACGGTGCCGCGCTTGCCGGCGGAGATCGCCGCGAACAGCGCCGGGCGATTCAGCACGAGACGCGATTCCGGCGCGAGGAAATTGCGCGGCGGCGGCTTGATGAACGACGCCCGCGGCCCCTGGCCGTCACCGTGCTCGCCGTGACAGACGTAACAGTTGGCGAGATAGAACCGGCGCCCCTTGTCCGCATCGCCCCGCAACCCGCGTGGCAAGGCCGCGCGCATGTCCGCGACGGGACGCGCGGGCTCCTGATCTTGCAGCGCGCCCGGGGCGGGCGTGGTGGCGCCGGCCATAAAGGTCGCGCGCACGTAGTCGACCACCGACTCGATCTCCGCCGCGCTCAGTTCGCGGCTGAAGGGCATCATGGCGGTCCCCGGCCGGCCGTGCGTCACCGACAGCAACATGCGTTCACGCGTGAGTTCCCGACCGGCATCCGCCGCGGTGAAGTCGCGCGGCGGGGGATTGAGGCTGTTGTGCGCCCAGCTGGCGCCGTTGCCACGGTCGCCGTGGCAGGCGGAGCAGTGACGCTTGTACAACTGCTGGCCGGAAGCCTGCTGCGGTTGCGCCGGGGGACGCATGAAACTCGTGCGGATATAGTCCACGATGGCGGCAATCTCGTCCGCGCCGAGGCGGTTCCCCCAGCCGACCATGGCAGTACCCGGCCGGCCATACGTCACCGACAGGATCATGCGCTCCCGGCTCAGCTCCTGCCATGCCTCGGCGGTGGTGAAATCCCGCGGCGGCGGGTTCAGGCCGAACTGGGCACGGCTTTTCCCGTCGCCCTGCTCACCGTGGCAGGCGGCGCAGTTGTGCTGATAGAGTCGCTGCGACTCCGCGGCGGGGACGGCCGCGGCGAGCAAGGGCAGGCAGGCGGCGATCACGCCTGCGCAGCGTGCAAGACTGGAAGGCAACGGCATGGGTTACTGGCGATTCCGGCGATGGTACGGCGTCCTGACAATGATAGCCGCATTTGCATTATAATGTCAGCCACCGCGGCCGACGCGCTCCCTGACAGGCATCCGAGGAAAATAACAATGAGACGGATCATCGGCAGCCCCATCCTGCAGGCGATCCTGCTGCTGGGAAGCGCGCTGTGGGCGCTCACCGCCGCCGGCGGCACTATCCTGGGAACCAAACACGACTTCACCGGCCTCAACAAGCGCGCGGGCGTACAGGCGATGTCGGGCGTCGCCTTTTCGGATTACGGATCGCCCTGCGTCTATTGCCATGTGCCGCCGGAGCAGCAGGGCGGCGACAGCGTCGCGGCGGGCGGCATCGAGGGCTGGAACCGGTTCACGCCGGCCACCGGAGCCTACACCCTCTACGACAGCCGCACACTCGACAACAAGGTACGCACCCCGAGCCCGATCAGCCTGCTCTGCCTCTCCTGCCATGATGGCACCATGGCAGTCGACATGACGGTATTCAAACCGAACGGCTTCCGCAGCAGCGAGGATGCCGCCCTGCACCTGCGCATCAACAAGGCGGACGACCTGTGGAGCTGCGGCAAATGCCACAACGGCAAGGTCGCGCACAATATCGCCATCAAACATCTCGACACCGACATCAGCAACGATCATCCGATCTCGATGACCTACGCCGGTCTCAACCACAAGGACCCCGACTTTCGGCTGCCGGACAGCCCTTACGGCTTCGACAACGGCGTCAAGCTCTACGACAACCGCGTCGAGTGCGCCACCTGCCACAACGTGCACAATCCGGATGTCACCCTGCTCCTGCGCGACCGCGCCGACCGCCTGTGCGAAACCTGCCATATCAAGTGACGGCGTAGCGTGAGGGGATAGGAGTGAGGTGTAAGCTGACCCTGAACCGGCAGGCAATGTTCGTTAGCGCGGCGCTTTCACGCCTCAGGCCTCACGCCGCACGCCTCACCCTCGTTGTCGCCCTCGGGCTGCTCGCCGCCTGCGCCGGCACACCCGAGGTCGAGAGTGATTTCACACCGCCGGTCTATCCGCCCCCGCCCGCGGAGCCGCGCTTCGTCTACGAACGCACGCTGCTGTATAACGAGGATGTCGAGGAAGTGACCTCCGGCATGCGCTTCAAGCAGTTCGCCCTGGGCGAGGCGCGCAAACTCATGGGACTGGTCAAACCGTTCGACGTTGCGGCGCATGCCGGCCGCGTCTACGTCAGCGACACGGTGCAGCGCGCCGTCATGGTGTTCGACATCCCCGGCAAGCGGTTCTTCCAGATCGGTGCCGAGAAACCCGGCCGGCTGTCCAAGCCGATGGGCATCGACATCGCCGGCGACGGCACGCTCTACGTCGCCGACATCACGGAGCGCCGCGTCATGGTCTACGACGCCGACGGGACCTTCCTGCGCGCCATCGGCGACCGGGAGTTGCTGCAGCGTCCGTCCGACGTCGCGCTCAGCCCCGACGGCGCGCGCCTCTATGTGGTGGAC
This sequence comes from Gammaproteobacteria bacterium, assembly GCA_016716465.1. Lineage (NCBI taxonomy): Bacteria > Pseudomonadati > Pseudomonadota > Gammaproteobacteria > Gammaproteobacteria bacterium. The sequence continues at coordinate 54,168 of JADJWH010000007.1, read as the reverse complement.
ACCGGCGGGGTGGAGTCGGCGGAGCACGTGGTGCACGTCTTCGACGCCCGCAGCGGCGAACCCCGGGGCCGGATCGGTGCGCGCGGCATGGGTGAGGGAGAGCTCAATCTGCCGCTGCAGGCGGCCGTGGCGCCGGATGGCACCCTCTATGTGGTCGACAGCGGCAATTTCCGCGTCGAGGCCTTCGACGGCGACGGCCGGTATCGCTTCAGCTTCGGCTCGGTCGGGCGCTTCCCCGGCCAGTTCGCCCGTCCCAAGGGGATCGCGATCGACGCCGCCGGTAATGTCTATGTGGTCGACACCGCCTTCGGCAACGTCCAGATCTTCGACCGCGCGGGGCAACTGCTGATGTTCATCGGCGAACGCGGTCAGTCGGGCTTTCCCGGCAAATACATGCTGCCGGCGGGGATCGACGTGGACAGCGACGGGCGCGTCTACATCGTCGACCAGTTCTTCCGCAAGGTCGACATCTATCGCCCGGTCTCACCGGGCCAGGGCGCGGCGATGGCCGCGGAACCCCCCTGACGAAACCGCCGGGGACAGACGTACCCATCTGTCCCCGCCCGTAAAAAATCCATCCATTCCCGTCCCCCTGCGCCGCCTTCAGGCCGCGCCCGTCGCGGGGTACCAGCCGGATTTCCGCAGCCAGGTGAGCAGGTCGTCCGCCTCCAACGGCCGGCTGATGTAGAACCCCTGCACCGAATCGCAGCGCATGCCGGCGAGCAGATCATAGGTGGCCCGGTCCTCGACGCCTTCGGCCACCACGCGGAGGCCGATATTGTGCGCCAGGTCGATGGTCGAGCGGACGATCACCGCATCGTCGTTGTCGAACGCCATCGCGGACACGAAGGATTTGTCGATCTTCACCTCGTCGATCGGCAAGCGCTTCAGGTAGGCCAGCGACGAATATCCGGTGCCGAAATCGTCGATCGAAATCCGCACGCCCTGCGCGCTCAAGCGGTTCAGCACCTCGAGGGCGTGCGCGGAACCGGGCATGATCACGGTCTCGGTGATTTCCAGCCGTAGCTGCACGGGTCTCCCCTCATGGCCGAGGAGCCCGCTGACGATGTCCGGCAGGCCGCCGTCGTGCAGATTGTGGGCCGAAAGATTGACCGCGACGCGCAATTCCAGCCCGTGCGCCACCCATGCGCGGCTGTGGCGCGCCGCCGTCTTCAGCACCCACAGCGTCAGCGGCCGTATCAGGCCGGTGCGCTCGGCCAGCGGGATGAATTCGTCCGGACCGAGGAGGCCGCGGGACGGATGATTCCAGCGTACCAGCGCCTCGACACCGGTGACACGGCCGCTGTGCAGATCGACCACCGGCTGGTAACACAGCTTCAGCTGGTCACTCTCCAGGGCGGTGTGGAGTTCGGATTTGAGGGCGAGGTGACGCAGACCGTGCCGGTCCTGCTCGGGCTCGTACACGGCATGGCCGCGGTGCTCGCGCTTGGCCGCGTACATCGCCACGTCGGCGTGACGCATCAGTGTGCTGGAGTCCTCGCCGTGCTCGGGAAACATCGCGATGCCGATGCTGGCGCCGAGCATGAAGCTGTGCCCTTCCAGCGCGAACGGCCGCTCGATCTCGCGCGCGACCTTGTCGGCGATGCGCGCGGCGTCGGCGGGATCGGTGGCCGGCAACAGCAGCGCGAACTCGTCGCCGCCGAGCCGGGCCACGGTGTCGGAACTGCGCATCAGCGCGCTCATGCGGCGCGCGGTCTCGCGCAGGATGAGGTCGCCGCAGGGATGGCCCAGCGTATCGTTGATCTCCTTGAAGTGGTCGAGATCGGCGATCATCAGCGCGAGCGGCCGGTGGTTGCGGCGCGCACCATGAATGGCGTGCTCGATGCGATCCAGCAGCAAGGCGCGGTTCGGCAGGCCGGTGAGCGAATCATGCAGCGCCTGGTGGCGCAGCGCCGCGAGCTGCGCGCGGCGCTGGGTGATGTCGCGCAGGATGACGACGTAATGCAGCCGGCCGTGGATCGCCATGCGGCTCACGGTCAGCTCGAGCGGGAACAGGGCGCCGCTCTTGTGCCGCCCGCTCGCCTCGCGCGTCCCGCCCGCCATGTCGGCGAGGTGGGCGGGGAGACCGGCCGCCGCCTCCCCCGCCGTGACCGGCGGCGGCAACAGCTGGGCGACCGCGCGCCCGCGCAGCTCCTCCGCGCCGAAACCGAACAGGCGCTCGGCGGCGGGATTGGAGGATTCGACCGCGCCGCGCTCGTCCACATAGAGAACGGCGTCGACGATATGATCCAGCACGGCGCGAAGCCGGTGCTCGGACACCGCGATCTGCAGCTCCATGCGGTCGCGCGGGCGATTGATCCCGGACCGTGTGAAACGCCAGAGGCCGAAGGCGGCGCCGGCGATCAACACCGGCAGCAGCCACCATGACCACGCCGCCCCGGCATGCAGCATCCCCGGCGGCAACAGTTCCGCGGCGGCGCCCGCCGTGATCAGTCCCAGCGCGATGCCCGCGCTCACGGCCGCCGTGCGGGTACCCGGCCGTCTCATGTCATGCCGTCCGGCGCCGGGCGGGCATGCTCAGCCGCCACCCGCGATACGCGCGACACCGCCGAAGCTGCCGACCCACAGGGTGCCGTCCTCGGACTGCGCCATCGAAAAGACATTGTTCGCGAACAGGCCATCCGCCGTCGTCATCACCGTGAAGGAGACGCCGTCGTCGTTGAGCCGGGCGAGCCCCTGGCTGGTGCCGATCCAGAGCCGTCCGCTCCGGTCACGGTACAGCATGAAGATATGGTTGGCGGGCAGGCCGTCGGCGGTGGTGAAATTCTTCCAGGTCTTGCCGTCGAAGCGGGCGAGGCCGGCGCCCCAGGTGCCGCACCAGACGGTGCCGTCACGATCGACGTCGAGGGAGATGATGTAGTTCGGATTGTAGGCGACCTTGAGGTCTTCGATACCCTGCTCCGCCTTCTGTTGCGCGTGATGCTGGGAGGCGGCGGCCGGGTCGCTGGTGAACTGGATGGCGTCACGCACCAGCTCATACGGGGCCCCGAGACCATCGCTGTGCTTCCAGTTTTTCCAGGCGCCCTTGCGATAACGCGCCAGCCCCTCCTCGGTCGCGAACCACATGTCACCGTCGAGACCTTCGGCAAGACCGTACACCCACGGATTCGGCAGGCCGCCGGCGGTGCTCTCCACCGTGAAGGTCTGCCAGCTGCCGGGATCGTCCAGGGCGCCGCCGCGGATCCGGTTCACCCCGGACCAGGTCGCGATCCACACGTCGCCATTGCTGACTTTCTGGACGTCGTAGACGAACTGATCGGCGAGCCCCTGCGGAATGTTGTAGTTTTTCCATTGATCCGTCGCCGGGTCGTACAGCGAGAGCCCGCCGCCATAGGTGCCGACGGCGATCTTGTCGTCGAGGCGGCTGACGTGGAAGACGCCGTTCGACAGGATGCCCGGGACCTGGTTGTCGAAGATGCGGTGGCTGTCGGTGGCGGCGTCGTAGCGGATCACCCCGCCCGAGGTGCCGATCCAGGCCAGGTTCCCTTCCACCATCAGTCCCTTGACGTTGCGGTTGCCGACGCGGAAATGGGTGAAGCGCCGGTTTCCCATCCCCGCGCTCGCGCCTGGCAGCGCGGCCGGCGCGGCATCGGCGCCGGCGGGCGGCAGCGCGGGATGACCCGCCGGCAGCGGGGCGGCGGGGTCCACTTCGTCGAGCGGGGCGCGCGCCACCGGCGCAGCGCCGTTTTTGCCCTGACTGACGCCGAGCAGGTAGCCGCCCACCACGAATCCCCCTGCCAGCACGATGAGCAGGGCCCAGTATTTATGATTGAATTTCATCTCAGCCGTCCATTTCCGTGACAAGCGCAACAAATGGGGACACACAACAATTGGGGACAGATTTATTTTTTACGGACCGGGGACAGATTTTAAATCTGTCCCCATTTTTTATGTACCGCCTCAGTACCCGATCCGCACCACGCCGCCGCGCGTCCCGGCCCACACCTCGCCCGCGGGTGTCGCCGCCACCGCATAGACCGCATCGCCCGGCAGGCCGTCGGCGCGCCGGAAGGTCTGCCAGTGCTTGCCGTCGTAGCGCGACAGGCCCTGGTCGGTGCCGAACCACAGGGCGCCGTCCGCAGCCTCGGCGAGCGCGAACACGATGTTGCCGGCCAGCCCGTCCGCCGTCGTCAGATTGTTCCAGCGCGTACCGTCGAAGCGACTCACGCCGCCGCCCCAGGTACCGGCCCACACGCGGTCGCGCCGGTCGACGTGGACGCAGAACACGTAGTTGGGGTTGTAACTGGCCTGGCCGTCCACGAGCACGCTCAGATCATGGCGCGCCCGCGTCCCCAGGCCGGTGTTGCTGCTGAGCGGAAGATTGTCCCGGTTCGGCGCCCCGAGGCCGTCCTCGTGGGTCCATTCGCGCCAGCGCGCGCCGTCGAACATCGAGATGCCGCCCTCGGTGCCGAACCAGGCCCGGTGGCGGGAATCCACGCCAATGCCGTACACCCATTCGTTGACCAACTCGTCATGATAGGTCTCGAACGCCCCGCCCCCGGCCGGCAGCCGGTTGACGCCGGCCCAGGTGCCGATCCAGAGGCCGGCGCCGGGGTCTTCCGCCAGGGCGTAGACCCAGTAGTCGGCCAGCCCGTGCAGCGGAAACCAGGTCTTCCACTCCGTGCCGTGGAGTCGCGTGACGCCGCCGCCGTTGGTGCCGAACCACTTGTCTCCGGCGTCGTCGACGAGGATGGCGAATACGTATTCGTTCGCCAGGCCATCACCGCGCGTATACGTCTTTTTCACCTCGCGTGTCTTGAGGTCGATCTCATGGACGCCGAGCGAGGTCCCGACCCACAGCGCGTCGGCCATCCGGTCGACGGCGAGTGCGCGCACGTAGACCTCCGGTCCGACCTCAAAGGTCTCCAGGATCTTCGGCGATGGCCCGCTCGCCTGCGGCGGTTCCTGCCCGTCGCGGGAACAGGCCGTCAGCGCTGCCGCCGCCAGCAGGATCGCCGCGCCGCGGAACACATGCCTCATTGCTGCAGACGCAGGGTTCTCAGATAGGCGATGACATCGAGCAGTTCGGTCTCGGTGAACATGCCCTGATACGCCGGCATCATTCCGCGCCCGGACTTGAGCGTGCGCATCAGTTCGATATCCGGCCGCATCAGGGTGTCACTGCGCATGAAATCGGGCGCGCCCGGGATCTGGCCGGCGCCGTTGGCGCCATGACAGTTCTCGCAGTGCGTCTGATAGATCTTGCGGCCCTGGAGCGGGTCCGCCGCCATGGCGGGCTGCCAGAGGCCGAACAGTCCCGCCGTCAGCGCCAGCGCATGCCAGCGGCGCAGCCCGAATATGCGGCGCCCTGCGCGCGCGCGCGTGTGGATTTCCTGCCCCATCATTCCCCCTCTGCCTCGCGAGATCCGGCCGCCGGCCTACTGCGCCGGGTGTGGCCGCCATTATACATCCTGCAGGCGCTCCAGGTGTCCGCCGGCGGCCTCCTCCAGAATGGCGGGAAGCTCGGACCGGTCCCAGTCACGCTCGCCGACGATACGCTTCAGCAGGACGCCCTCGGGCGAGATGATGAAGGTATCGGGATAGACGCGGATCTCGAGCACGCGCTGCGCGAGCGCGGCGTCCGCATCCAGATAACTCTTGAAGGAGATGCCGCGCTCGCGCAGGAACTCCTGCGCGATATCGCGCTCCGCGTCGACGGACAGTCCGATGACGGAGAAGCGCGCGGGGTCCAGCGTGCGACTCAGACGATCGAGACCGGGGAGCTCCTGACGACAGGGGGCGCACCAGGTCGCCCATACGTTCAACACCACCAGCTTTCCGCGGTATCGCTCCAGGGATTCGTGGCTGCCATCGAAATTGCTGAGCGTCAGCGCGGGAAAACGCTGGCCCTCGACCAGGGCATCGGGCGGCGGGGCCTGCCCGCAGGAGACCAGGAGCGCGGCCACACACAACAGGATCGGCGCACGCACGGTCGCGGCGGCCTGCTTACACGCCGGGCGCCGGGCCGCTCAGGGCAGGACCTCCCCGATCCGCACGTCGATCGGGGCCGCGCCGGCGGTCTGCACGAGGGCGCTCCTGCCCTGCAGGTCGCCGCTCTGCGGCATGGCGCTGCCGCCCCGGGAGACGCGCGCGACCACCACCACCTCGGAGAAGCGCGACAGACTCAGCGCGGGATCCATCGCCAGCGAATCGTCCAGGGTGAACTGCAGCGGCAGATCCTTGACCTGGGCGCGCACCACCGCGAGCGGCATGCGCGGACCGCTCGGCGCCTGGGCAAAGACGAACACCGTGTCGGTATCCTGCACGCGGCCGCGCAGTGAAGGATCGAGGGTCACCGTCCCCTTGACAGCGGCCGCGGCCGCCGGTGGCGGCGGGGGGCTGGACGGCGCACCGCCGCCGGACTCGCCGAGCAGGTTTTCCGCCTCGGCGATATTGCCCTCCATCGCCCGCGCGGCATCCGAATCCTTGGGCACCATGGCGTAGAGCCGGCGCCAGTAGTCGAGCGCGGCCCGGTAGTCGGCGCGCTCGTACGCCGCGGTGCCGGCCAGCCACAGACCCTTGTGGTTGTTGGGATCGAGCGCCAGGGCCTCATTGATCAGTTCCAGCGGGCGCCCTTCCAGCGACTGGCCGCCGGTCATCGCCAGCGTGTCGGCGTAGTCCACCAGCAGGTCCGGGGTCTTCAGGTTCAGGGACACCGCCTTCTCGAGCGCGCCGCGCGCGTCGTCGAAGCGCTCCAGCACCAGATAGGAACGTCCCAGCATGGCCCAGCCTTCGGCGTTGTCCGGTTCGCTGGCCAGGCGCTGCTCGAGACGCGCGACCATCTGGTTGATCTGATGCGCCATGTCACCCTGGCCCGCGGCCGGCATGGGCGCGGATTGCGGCGACAGCAGGATCCCGGGAGCCCCCAGCAGCAGATAGCCGCTCACCGCCAGCAGCGGGATCAGCACGATCAACACCAGCGCGCTCGCGCGCGCCGAACGCAGCGGGGGCGGCGCGGTGGAACCCGGGGTCTCGGCCACGTCCTCGAGCAGGCGCCGCTCGAGTTCTTCCCGACCCTGCCGGTACTGCTCCGGCGTCAGCACGTCATTCTGCAGATCGCGCTCCATCTCCGCGAGTTGATCGCGATAGACCGTGATATTGAGCGTCCTGCGCTCGACGGCGACATCCGCCGGCTCGCGCCTGATCAGGGGGGGGACAATGAACAGCAGCGCCGCGCCCAGCAGCAGCGCGGCCACGATGATGAACAGGGTCATGAACCGCCTTTATCCTTCGCCTCTTCGACACCCAGCAGGGACTCCGCCCGCCGGACCTCTTCCGCGCTGAGCTCCGGCCGCGGTGTGCGGCGCTGGCGCAGGATGATCACCACCATGAACACCGCGCCCACCGCCAGCAGGATCAGCGGCCCGGCCCACAGCAGCGCCGTGGTGGATTTGACCGGCGGGCGGAACAGGATGAAATCGCCGTACCGCTCCACCAGGAAATCGATGATCTCCTGATCGCTCCTGCCTTCCCGCATCTTGGTGAGAATCTCGGCGCGGATGTCGTGCGCAAAACCGGAATCGGACTCCGCGATCGACTGTCCCTGGCACACCAGGCAGCGCAGTTCCTCCTCGAGATGACGGATGCGCGTCTCCAGCGCGGGATCGATCAGCGACTCCGCCTCGCCACCGGCCGCCAGCGCGGGCGGCGCGGACCACGCGCCGGCCAGGGCGGCCAGCAGCAACACCACCGCGACCCGGGCCAGCATCAGGCCTGCCCCTGCAGTTGACGGATCAGCGGCAGGATCCGGTTCTGCAGCGCATCCACGCTGATCGGCCCGATCTGCTTGTAGCGGATCACGCCCTGCGCGTCGATGACGTAGGTCTCGGGCACGCCGTACACGCCGTAATCCAGGCCGACACGGCCGTCCTCATCGAAGGCGCTCTCGAGATAGGGATTGCCGAGCTGCCGCAGCCAGGTAATGGCCTCGTCGCGCGTGTCCTTGTAATTGAGCCCGTAGATCGGCACGATGCCGCGCCGCGACAGATCCACCAGCAACGGATGCTCCTGGCGGCAGGAGACGCACCACGACGCCCACACATTCAGCATCCACACCTTGCCGGCCATGTCCTTGTTCGAGATGGCGGCGATCGGATCGTGCAGGCGCGGCAGGCTGAAATCCGGCGCCGGCTTGTCGATCAGTGGCGAGGGCACCTCGCTGGGGTTCAGCATCAGGCCCTTGTACAGGAACGCCACCAGCAGGCCGAAGACCGCCAGCGGCAACAGCAATCGCAACCTCAAGTTTTCGCCTCCATCGGCAATGCGGGCGCGGGGCCGTCCTTGCCCGTCCCGGCCACGGCGAACGACGTCTCGCGATCGCGCACGGGCGCGAGACGGTAACGCCGGTCACTGACCGCGAGCAGGCCGCCCAGCGCCATCAACAGGCAGCCGCCCCAGATCCAGTCGACGAAGGGCTTGTAGTAGATGCGCACGCTCCACGCGCCGCCGTCGATGGGCTCGCCCAGCGAGACGTACAGATCGCGCAGCAGTCCGGTATCGATCGCCGCTTCGGTCATCGGCATGGTCTGCACGGTATAGACGCGTTTCTCGGGATGCATCAGCTCGATGTCACGCCCGTCCTTGCTCACCTGCACGTAGCCCCGGGTCGCGGTGTAATTCGGCCCCTGGCTCTCGACCACGCCGTCGAAGCGGAAGGTGTATCCGGCGATCTCCGTGGTATCCCCGATATCCATGCGCAGATCCTTCTCCACCTCGAAGCCGCGCACCAGCGTGACGCCGATGATGAAGACGGCGACGCCGAAGTGCGCGAGCTGCATGCCCCAGTAGCTGCGCGTCATGCCAGTGAAGGGCGCGCCGCCCAGGGCACGGGCGCGGCGCACGCGGCGCGCGATGTTGGCGCCGATGGTGATGAGCAGCCACGCCGCCAGCAACAGGCCGAGACTGATCATCGGGGTCCACTTGCCGAGCACGAAGGGCAGCGCCAGCGCCACCACGACGGCGCTGGCGAAGGCCCAGCGCAGGCGCACGGAGAGTTCGGGCAGCTCGGCCTTCTTCCAGCGCGCGATGGGACCGATACCCATCAGGAACACCATCGGCGCCATCAGCGGTAAAAATACCGATTCGAAATAGGGCGGCCCGACCGAGATCTTGCCGAGATTCAGCGCGTCCAGGATCAGCGGATAGAGCGTGCCGAGCAACACCGTGCCGGCCGCCGTCACCAGCATCACGTTATTCATCAGCAGCAGGGACTCGCGCGAGACGGCGGAGAATCCGCCGCTGGTGCTGACGCGCGGCGCGCGCAGGGCGTACACCAGCAGCGAGCCGCCCACCACCAGCGCGAGCAGGATCAGGATGAACACGCCGCGGCGCGGGTCATTGGCGAAGGAATGTACCGAGGTCAGCACGCCGGAACGCACCAGGAAGGTCCCGAGCAGGCTGAGCGAGAAGGCGATGATGGCGAGCAGCACGGTCCAGTTCTTGAACGCGCCGCGCTTCTCGGTCACGGCAAGCGAGTGGATCAGCGCGGTGCCGACCAGCCACGGCATGAAGGAGGCGTTCTCGACCGGATCCCAGAACCACCAGCCGCCCCAGCCCAGCTCGTAATAGGCCCACCAGCTGCCGAGCGCGATGCCGCAGGTGAGGAACATCCACGCCACCGTGGTCCACGGCCGCGACCAGCGCGCCCATGCCGCATCCAGCCGACCGCTGAGCAGCGCCGAGATGGCGAAGGCGAAGGCCACCGAGAAACCCACGTAGCCCATGTACAGCATGGGCGGGTGCAGCACCAGTCCGGGGTCCTGCAGCAGCGGGTTGAGGTCGTTGCCCTCGGGCGCCGCCGGCACCAGCCGCTCAAACGGATTGGAGGTGAACAGGATGAACAGCAGGAAGCCGATCGTCACCAGGCCGAGCACGCCGAGCACGCGCGCGACCATGTCTTCGGGCAGGTTGCGGCTGAACAGGCTGACCGCGCAGGTCCAGCCGCTCAGGATCAATACCCACAGCAGCATGGAACCCTCATGGCCGCCCCATACCGCGGCGATGCGGTAGGCCAGCGGCAACAGCGAATTGGAATGCTCCGCCGCGTAAAGTACCGAGAAATCGCTGGTGATGAAGGTGTAGGTCAGGCACAGGTAGGCAACCGCGATGAACACGAACTGCGCCTGGGCCGACGGCCGCGCCACCTGGATCCACGCCGTCTTGCCGCGGGCCGCGCCGGCCAATGGCAGGGTGGCCTGGATCGTCGCCATGATCAGGGCCAGTATGAGGGCAAAATGTCCGATCTCCGGAATCATGGATTCACTCCCTATTCGATGAGGCTCGCGGCCCCCGGCATGGCGGCCCCCTGCTGGCCGGACTTGGCCTGCTGCAATGCGTCCGCAACCTCCGGCGGCATGTAGGTCTCGTCGTGCTTGGCGAGCACCTCATCGGCGTAGAACACGCCGTCGTCGCCGAGGCGGCCCTGCGCGACCGCGCCCTGGCCTTCGCTGAAGAGGTCGGGCAGGATTCCGGAAAACACCACCGGGATCTCCTGCGCGGTGTCGGTCACCTTGAAGTGCACGGTCAGGCCGTCGGACTCGCGCTGTACGCTGCCGTCCACCACCATACCCCCGAGCCGGAAGGTCTTGCCGACGGGCGCCTCCTTCGCCGCCACCTGCGACGGACTGAAGAAGAACACCAGGTTGCCGCGAAACGAATTGAGCACCAGGCCCGCGGCCACGGCGATGCCCGCAAGACCGACCACGATGAAGGCCAAGCGCTTATGTCTGGGTTTCATTGCCTGTCTCACCCCGCCACGCCCCGTGCGCGGCCCCATGAATTCGACCCAGGCGGCCCAGAAGAGTTCGCCGCCGCCGCACCACCAGCACCACCTCGATCAGCATCAGCACCGCCGTCACCGCGTAGGAACCCCATACATAGAAGGCGTAGCCGCCCATGCTGAAGAATTCGGCCAGATTCACCGGGCCTCCCGCGCGGCGACCTCGGCCACCCATTCACTGTGGCGCTCGCGCTCGAGGATCTCACAGCGCACACGTGTCAGCACCACGGCGATGGTATACATCCAGAAGGCCAGCGTCATCACCAGCATCGCGACCAGCATGGTCGCCGCCATGGTTGAACCCTTGTCCATGCTGATCGAGGCGCCCTGGTGCAGCGTATTCCACCACTGTACCGAAAAATAGATGATGGGCACGTTGACCGCGCCGATCAGCGCCAGCAGGCCGCTGGCGCGCGCCGCGCGCCGCGGATCCTCGATCGCCGCCTGCAGCGACATGAAACCGAGATAGAGAAACAGGAGGATGAGTTCCGAGGTCAGGCGCGCGTCCCACACCCACCAGGCGCCCCACATCGGCTTGCCCCACAGCGCGCCCGTCCACAGCGCGATGAAGGTGAACAGCGCGCCGGTCGGCGCCAGCGCGCGCGCCATGAAGGACGACAGACGGGTATTGAAGACCAGGCCGAGCCCGGCATAGAACGCCATGACCAGATAGATGAACATCGACATCCAGGCCGCCGGCACATGGATGAAGATGATGCGGTAGGCCTCGCCCTGCTTGTAGTCGGTGGGCGCGACGAAAAATCCGAGATACAGCCCGGCCACGGTCAACAGGGCGGCCGCCACCCCGAACCAGGGCGCGATCCGTCCCGCCAGCGGATAGAAGCTGGCCGGGGAAGAATATTTGAACCAGTTGAGAGCCATGAGCCTCGCTCGATCGCGTTGAATCGCCGCTCGCCGTCAAAATACCGCCGCTCGCGGCGCTTGTCTCATTCCAGGGAGATCCGCAAGGCCGTGGCGGTCACCCACGGACCGAAACACAGGGCCAACACCAGCAGCGCACCCAGCAGGGACAGATGCGCCCCCGCCTCCAGTCCGCTCGCGACGGCCTCCACCGCCCCCGCGCCGAAGATCAGCACCGGGATGTACAGGGGCAGAACCAGCAATGATATCAGCGCGCCGCCGCCGCGTAATCCCAGTGTCAGGGCGGCGCCCATGGCGCCGACCAGGCTCAGCACCGGCGTGCCGAGCAGCAGCGTCAGCATCAGCACGCCGAGCGGCGCCCCGCCGAGGCCGAACTGCAGGCCGAGCAGCGGCGACATCAGCACCAGCGGCGCGCCCGTCACCAGCCAGTGCGCGGCCACCTTGCCGAACACGATCAGCGACAGCGGATGCGGGCTCAGCAACATCTGCTCCAGGGTGCCGTCGATATAGTCCGCCGTGAACAGCCGCCCCAGCGACAGCATCGTCGCGAGCAGCGCCGCCACCCACAGGATGCCGGGCGCGATCTGGCGCAGCGTCTCCATCTCGGGGCCGACCCCGAGCGGAAACAGGCTCACCACGATCACGAAAAAGAACAGCGTGGTCAGCACATCGGTAATGCGCCGGCCCGCGAGCGTCAGGTCGCGCGCGAGTATGTGCCGGGTCCCGCTCAGTAATCCGGTTGCGCCCATATCCATCCGGTCCGGGGCGGGATCGGCTCCGCCTCTTCGCTTCCAATCTCAGCCGCCCAGTCTCAACTCTTTCGTGATGCCGGTGTCGATATCCACCTGCTGATGCGTGGTGAGCACCGCCAGGCCGCCCCGCGCCAGATGATTCCGGATCATCCCCTGCAGCAGTTCCACCGCCGCGCGGTCCAGGGCGGTGTAGGGTTCATCCAGCACCCACAGATGCGCGCGCGACAGCAACAGTCGGGCGAGGCTCACACGCCGCCTCTGCCCCTGCGAGAGCACCTTCGCCGGCAAGGCCTCCAGGCCACCCAGCCCGATCTCGCCCAGCGCCCGCGCCAGCTCGGCCGCGATCGGATCCAGGCCGGCGAGCCGGCAGTTGATGCGCAGATTCTCCAGGCCGTTGAGTTCATCCTTCACGCCGGCCAGATGACCGAGGTACATCATTTCCACGCGGTAGGCGTCGCCCACGGAGCGGATATCCTCGCCATTCCAGTGGATCGAACCCTCGGCCGGGGCCACCAGCCCGCAGATCATGCGCAACAGCGTGGTCTTGCCGCTGCCGTTGGGTCCGTTCACGTAAAGCAGCTCGCCCGCATCCAGGGCGAAGTCCAGGCCGGCGAACAGGCGACGGTCGCCGCGCACCGCCGCCAAGGCGTTGCCGCGCAGCATGCGTCAGCCTCCGTCCCGGCCGCTGATGCCCCGGTATATTAACATAACGTCTTCTGAACCCTGGGATAAGGCGAGCATGAACAATCCCGCGCCACCGCGCATGCCTAAACTTTCCTATGCGCGGGACTTCGGGGGCCGTTAAGTGTGTCACAGAACGAGGGCCTGCTCAATCGAACCGGCCGCGCCCTTCCCGGCGCCCGCCGGGTGTGGCGCGGCACCCTGATATAGTATTGTGATTTCACGGCCGCGTCCTTCCACGACCATGCAATCCACCGATCCGGAAATCGAATCATGAACGGCATCGCACATCTCCGCGCTCACCTGCAGCACGCCGTCATCGGGCAGGACCGCGTCATCGACCGCCTGCTCGTCGCCGTCCTGACCGGCGGCCATGTGTTGCTGGAGGGACTGCCCGGCCTCGCGAAGACCACGGTCGTGCGCGCGCTCGCCGGCGGGCTGGCGCTCGGCTTCCAGCGCATCCAATTCACCCCCGACATGATCCCGGGCGACATCACCGGCGGCGACATCTTCCTGCCGCAGGACGGCCAGTTCCAGTTCACCCCGGGACCGGTCTTCAACGAGATCATCCTCGCGGACGAGATCAACCGCGCGCCTCCCAAGGTGCAGTCGGCCCTGCTCGAGGCGATGCAGGAACAGCAGGTGACCGTGGGCGGAACGACGCGGGCGCTGCCGGAGATCTTCATGGTGATCGCGACGCAGAACCCGATCGAGCAGGAAGGCACCTATCCGCTCCCGGAGGCGCAGCTCGACCGCTTTCAGCTGAAGGTGCGTCTCGACTATCCCTCCGCCGAGGATGAGCTGAAGATCCTGCGACTCGATCACGACCGGGTGCTGGGCGCACCGGCGGCCGCCACCGATCCCGCGCTGACGGCGGGCGGGCTGCTGGAACTGCGCCGCGCCGTCAATGCGATCTATCTCGACGAGATGCTCGAGCGTTATATCGTCGCGCTGGTCGGGGCGACGCGGGAACCCGGACGCTGGGACGCGGAACTGGCCGACTGGCTGGCGCGCGGGGCCTCGCCGCGCGCGTCGCTCGCGCTGGCGCACACCGCACGCGCGCAGGCCCTGCTCTCCGGGCGCGACTTCGTCGAGCCCGACGACATCCTCCAGCTCGCGCCGGACGCGCTCAATCACCGCATCGGCCTCAGCTTCGCCGCGCGCGCCGCCGGCGTGACGCCGGACCGGGCGATCGAGCGCATCGTCGCATGCGTGCCGGTCCCCTGAAAGCCGCCGTCCCGACCACGCCGCTGCTGGACGCGGCGGAACTCGGATGCCTGCAGCAGCTTGCGCTGCAATACCGCAGCCGCAGCGGGCGCGCGCGCCAGTCGCCCGGCCCCGGCCGGCACCACGGCGCCCTGCGCGGTCAGGGCATGGAGCTGCACGATGTTCGCCCCTACCGGCCGGGCGATGACGTCCGCCATATGGACTGGCGCGCCACCGCGCGCAGCGGTCGGCCGATCACCAAGGTCTTCGTGGAAGAAAACGCACGGCGTCTGTTCCTGTTCATCGACCGCCGCCCCGGCATGATGTTCGGCACCCGGCGCGAGCTCAAGGCGGCCACCGCCGTACGCGTCGCCGCCCTGCTCGCCTTCACCGCGCTGGCGGACCGCGAGCCGGTGGCCGGCCTCGTGCTCGGGGCAGAGGTCCACCATCACGCGCCGGTGCATACGCCGGAAGGCGCGCTGCCCCTGCTGCTGCAGGCCGCCGCCGCGCCGGCGCCCGTCGTCGCCGGGGCGGGCCCTGCGCAGCAGCCGCTGCGCGAGGCGCTGCGGGCCGCCGCCGCGCGCCAGTCCGCCTCCGGCGCGCTGATCTATCTGATCAGCGACTTCGCCGATGTCGCGGACGGCCGCGCCAGCCTCGCCGACTATCTCCCGCCCGTCAACCGGGCCCAGGCCGTCGCGCTCCGCATCGTCGACGCGGCGGAACAGGAACTGCCGGCCGCCGGACCGGTGCGTCTCGCCGCGCCGGCGGGCGGCCCGTCGGTGCTGATCGACACCTCCGACGCCGTGCTGCGCCAGCGCTATCGCGAACGGATGGCGGCGCGCGAGGAGGCCCTGCGCGCCGCCTGCGCGCGCCACCGCATCCCGCTGTACACCGTCAGCAACCGGTTCGAACTGTTGCCGCAACTGGAGGCGCTGCTGTGAGCCCGACGGACCCTCTCGCCGCGCTCGCCGACATCGAACTGCCCGCGCCGCCCGACTGGCGGCCGGTGATCGCATTCACCGTGCTGGCGCTGGTGCTCATTGCCGCCGTGTCGATCCGTGCCCTGCTGATCCGGCACCGCCTCCGCCGGGACGCCGCGCCGCCCGCCCCGCCGACGCGGCTCACGCACGAGGCACAGACGCGGCTTGCGCATCTGCGGGAGGAATGGGACGCGGGCGCGATCGATGCGCGCACGGCCGCTTACCGGCTGGCCGTGCTGCTGCGGCTCGGCCTCGGCCTGCCGCAGCTCCGGCCTGCGACGCCGCCCCGTGGGATGGACGCGGCGGAATGGCGTGAAACACTGGCCGTGCTGCAGAGTCTCCGCTATACCCCCGCCCCAAGGGCAGCCCTGACGCCGGAAATCTTCAGCCGTGCGGATCACTGGCTCGGCCAGCGTGTCGCGGCCACGGAAGGGGCGCGCGATGTTTGAGTTCGGCGCGCCGCTGTGGCTGTGGCTGCTGCCGCTGGCGCCGCTCGCGTGGTGGCTCGCCCGCCGCCGCGCCGGGGATCGTGCCGGTGCGCTGCTGCATCCGCAGGCGGAGCTGCTCGCCGAACTGCAAGGCAATAACGGGAGCCTGCGGCGGGCGCCCTGGCCATGGCTGCTGGCATGCACGCTGCTGCTGCTCGCGCTGGCGCGCCCGCAGGCGATCGACACGCACGCCCCAGAACTCGAACCGGGGCACAACATTATGTTCGCCGTCGACGTTTCGGGATCCATGCGCGCGCTGGACTACAGCATCGACGGCCGGCCCGCCAGTCGTCTCGACGCGCTCAAGGATGCACTGCGGCGTTTTCTTGAACAGGCGCGCGGCGTGCGCGTCGGCGCCGTCGTGTTCGCCGACGACGCCCTGACCCTGCTCCCGCTTACCTCGGATCTCACACTGGCGCGTCAGCTGGTCGCCGAGATCGACAACGGCCTCGCCGGCGAGAAGACCGCGCTCGGCGACGCCATCGCGCTGGGCGTGAAGCGCCTGCAGGCCGTGGATGATCCCGCGCGCGTCCTGGTTCTGCTCACCGACGGGAGCGCCACCGGCGGCCTCATCACGCCCGAGGCCGCGGCGGTGATCGCACGCGCTGCGGGCGTGCGCCTGTACACGGTCGGTTTCGGCCGCGCCGGCAAGGTCGCCTTCCCGGGCAGTCCGGTCGAGGCGCCGATCAGTACCGAGTTGCCGCCCGATGAAGACCAGTTACGGCATCTCGCCGCCGCCACCGGCGGCGTCTACTTCAAGGCGGCCGACGGCGAGTCCCTGTCGGCGGTGCTGGCCGAGATCGAGCGCCTGGAACTGGCGCGCATCCCCGCGCCGCCCCGCGGCGACGCGGAGGAATGGTACTGGCTGCCGGTCGCGGCCGCGCTCGGCGTGCTGTTGTTCGCCGAGGCGCGCCGGCGGCGCGCCGGGGTACCCGCATGAATGACTGGCTGCCCGTCGCATTGCACGCCCCGGCCTGGCTGCTGCTCCTGCCGCTGCCGTGGCTGCTGTTCCGCCGCCGCGGCGCCGCATCGGCGGGCGCAGGACAGCCGCCGGGATTCGCCGACAGGCACCTGCTGAAATGGCTGGTGATCGGCGCGACGGACACCCGCGGCGCGCGGGCGGCGCACCTCGCGTGGTTGCTGGTCGTGATCGCCGCGAGCGGACCCTACCTGCCGCAGGTGGACGACACGGCGCGCCGCGCCGGCGCCGATATCGCCGTCGTCATCGACATCTCGCCCTCGATGGGCGCGAACGATGTCGAGCCCACGCGCCTCAAGCGCGCGGTGCTCGAACTGCGTGATCTCGTCCGCCGCCTGGAGAATGACCGCGTCGCGCTCGTCGCCTACTCGGCCTATGCCTACCGCGTCCTGCCGTTGACCCACGACCTCGAGCTGCTCGCGTACTACGCCGATGCGCTGAGCCCCGACCTGACCCGGCGCCACGGCAGCAATCTGGCGCAGGCGCTGGAATACGCGGGCCAGGCGCTGGGTGACGACCGCGCGCGCGGGCGCGCGGTGGTAGTGGTCAGCGACGGGGAGACGGAGGATCGCGCCGGCGCGCTTGCCGCGGCCGAGCGGCTGACACGGCGCGGCATCCCGGTCTTCGCGCTCGGCATCGGCAGTCCCGCCGGTGCGCCCGTCCCCGACGCCGGCGGCTTTCTGCGCACGGCGGACGGCATCGCGATCTCGCGCCCGGACCGCGCGCTGCTCGCCGAGCTCGCGCGGCGCAGCGGCGGCGAGTATGCCGATGCCCGCCCCGATGACGGCGACTGGAACCGCCTTGCCGGAGGACTGGACGGCCTGCGCCGCGGCATGACGACCACCGGCGCCGGTGGCGCGGGGTATCCCGTCTATCCCTGGCTGCTCGCCGCCGCATTCGCACTGCTGCTGTGGAGCGGCGTGCGCCGCCAGGCGGCCGTCCCGCTGGCTCTGTGCATCGTCGCCGGCGCCGGCCTGCTGCCCCAGACCGGCCAGGCCGCGCCGTGGCGGGAACAGTCCGCCTACGACGCCCTCAAGACCGGTGACAACGCCGCGGCCGCGAGACAGTACGGGGAACTCGACAGCTTCGCCGGCTGGCTCGGACGCGGCGCGGCCTATTACCGGGAGCAGCGCTGGGAACAGGCGCTGACCGCCTTCACCGCGGCGGCCGAGCACGCCGGCAGCGCGGATGAGCGCGCGAGCGCGCTCTATAACCAGGGGACGACGCTCGCGCGCCTGGGACGCGTCGCCGAGGCGGAACGCGCGCTGCAACAATCGCTGTTGCTGCGGCCGAACCATGCGCGCACGCAGCTCAATCTCAACCTGGTCCGACGTGCCGCGCTGCCGCCGGTGATACCGGAAGCGGCGCCGGGACACCGCGATGACACCCCGCCGGGCGCGGTCAGCGCCCCGCAAGCAAGCGACTGGAACACCGCTGCGGGCGGCCCCCAACCGTCAGGCTCGCCAGTGCGGGAAACCCCGGCGCAGGACGCCGGCGGCGCGCGGGAGCTCGGCGAGATGGCAGCCCGACTCGACCGACCGGACGAGATCCTGCGCCATCGTTTCCTGGTGCAGGATACCGAACACCCGCTGAGCACGGAGCGCCAGTCATGGTGAGGAACCTGCTACTGCCGTTGCTGTGCGCCCTCCTGGTCGCCGCGGGACAGGCCCACGCGGCCGGCGCGAGCCTCACGGCCACGGTCGACCGCAAGGAGCTGTACCAGAACGAGCATGTCGTGCTGACACTGTCGCTCACCGACAGCGATACCCGCCTGCGCGCGGAAGGCGTCGCGCCCAACGTCGACCTCACGTTGCTGGCGGATCAATTCGAGCTGGGCGTGCCGCGCGCCGATTTCCGCTTCAATCTCGCCCGCGCCGAGCGGCGCGCGACCTCGGAGATCACCGTCGAGTTGTTCCCGCGCCGGAGCGGACGCCTGACCATCCCGGCCTTCGCCGTCGACGGCCTGCGCACCCGGCCCATCGTGCTGCGGGTGCTGCCCCTGCCCGCCGACGCGCGACCCGAGGTGTTCGCCCGCAGCGGTCTCTCCCGCGCCACGCTGCCTGTCGGCGCGCAGACCCTGCTCTATCTCGACCTGTACTACCGCACCGACATCAAAACGGCGGAGCTCGGCGGAACACTGGAGACCGACCCCCTGCAGATCGAGGCACACGCCCTGCCGAGCGCGGAGCGCAGCGAACGCATCGACGGGATCGAATACCGTGTGACGCGCACCGCCTGGGCCGTGAGCCCGCAGAGCGCCGCGCCGGTCACGTTCTTCCTGCCCTCGTTGTGGATCGAGACCCGCGCCGGCCGGCGCTGGCGGCTGCCGGCGCAGGAACAACGCCTCGCGGTACGCCCCGTGCCGGGCGACCTCCCCCTCGGCACGCTGGCCGCGACGCCTCAGCTCGCGCAATCTCCGTTCGAACCCGCGGCCGTCGGGCGCATCCTCCCCTGGCGGATCACGCTGCGGGCCGCCGTCGGCCTCAACACCCTGCCGGAGCGACTGCCGCTTCCGTCCGCCACCCCCGCCTTCAAGATCTACTTCGATCCGCCGCAACGACGGCTCGAGGTCCGGGCGGACGGCGGCGTGGACAGCATCGCCGAATACGCCGGTTACCTGATGCCTCTCGCCGCCGGTTCATTCGCTGCGCCGGTGCTCGAGCTGCCATATTTCGATGCGGAGCGCGGCACCATCGGTCGCGCCGCACTCCCGGCGGAGTCGCTGCGGATCGCACCGGGCGAAGTGCCCGCGGAAGAACCGCCGCTGCCGACCGCCGCAACTTCAGACACCGCCTCCGTGGCCGAAGACCCCGCCCCGGCGCGCTGGCGGGCCGCGGCCATCGTGTTCCTCCTCGCCTGGCTCGTCACCCTGGCCGTGTGGCGGCACCGGGCGACCCGATCGGCCAGCGCACGGCACAGGCGCGCCCGCACCCGTCAGCACCGGGACGCACGAAGCCACCCGCTGAAACAACGCCTCCTCGCCGCCCTCGGCGATGCGCGCACCCTGCAACAGGGCCTGCGCGACCGGGAACGCCGGCTGGGCGTGGAACCCGAGCTGCGCGCCGCGGTGCTCGCGGTGCAGCGCCTGTGCTACCAGCCATCCGACGCCGCTGATGAAACACGTGTCGCCGCGATGGTGGAACGCGCCATCACGCGCATCGGTACAGCGGCGAAAGAAAACGCTGAGACGACGCCTGATCCCTGGTCGCCGGCGGCGTTTCAGCCGGCGAAAACCGGCGGTCCCGTCCGCCAGGGCCCCTGACGGCCCGCGCGCACGCTTCCCGCAGGCGGAACCCGGGACTCCGGATCGCGCTCGAAGTGTAAGGAATGCCGCACCGCGACGACCAATCAATAGTCCCTCGAATGGCGCGGCGTTACAGGAGCACACCCGAATGACCTTTCTGATCCTTTCCTATCTCGGCGGAGTCATCACCATCGCGAGCCCCTGTATCCTGCCGGTGCTGCCTTTCGTGTTTTCGCGCGCGGGTGGATCCTTCCGCCGCAGCGGGCTGCCCCTGCTGGCGGGCATGGGCCTGACCTTCGCCGGGGTCGCCACCCTCGCGACGGTCGGCGGCCATTGGGCCGTGCAGGCGAACCAGTACGGACGCATCATCGCGCTCGTGGTGCTGGCCGTGCTGGGCGTAAGCCTGTTGTGGAGCGGTTTCGCGGAGCGCCTGACGCGCCCGCTGGTCCGTCTGGGCAACCGCCTGTCGGAGACTGCGGGCGCCGGATCCGGCGCGGCGAGTTCCTTTGGGCTCGGCATCGCGACCGGCCTGCTGTGGGCGCCCTGCGCCGGCCCGATCCTCGGCCTGGTGCTGACCGGCGCCGCCCTGCAGGGCGCCAGCGTGCAGACCAGTCTGCTGCTGCTCGCCTACGCCGCCGGCGCCGCCACCTCGCTCGCGCTCGCCCTGCTCGCGGGCGGACGCGTGTTCCAGGCCATGAAACGCGGACTCGGCGCCGAGACGTGGGTGCGGCGCGCTCTCGGCGTCGCCGTCCTCGCCGGGGTGGCCGCGATCGCGGTGGGTGCAGACCGCGGCGTTCTCACCGAGGTGTCGCTCGGCAGCACCACGCGACTGGAGCAGTGGCTGCTCGACCGGTTCCATTCTCCCGCGGGCAGGGCGCCGCACCGGTGGCCGCAACGGCCGGCGCCGTGCCCGCCGCCCTGTCTGAAAATGAACTCAACCCCCTGCTCAATTTCACCGGCGCGACGACCTGGCTCAATTCCGCCCCGCTGGACTCGGCTGCGCTCCGCGGCAAGGTCGTGCTGGTCGATTTCTGGACCTACTCGTGCATCAACTGCCTGCGCACGCTGCCCTATGTGCGCGCCTGGGCGGACAAGTATCGGGACCGCGGCTTCATCGTGGTCGGCGTGCACACGCCGGAATTCGCCTTCGAAAAAGACCTTGGCAACGTAAAGAAGGCGGTGCGCGACCTCGGCATTACCTACCCGGTCGCGCTGGACAACGATTACGCCATCTGGCGCTCGTTCAGCAACCGCTACTGGCCGGCGCATTATTTCTTCGACGCGTCCGGCCACCTCCGCCATCAGCACTTCGGCGAAGGCGAATACATGGAATCCGAGGCCGTGATCCAGACCCTGCTCGCGGAACGCGACGGCCAGGCGACACCGGCACCGTTCGTACAGCCCGAGGGCACGGGCGCCGAGGCCGCCGCGGGCCAGCGCGCCGGGCGCTCGCCCGAGACCTATATCGGGTTCGCGCGCGCGAAGCAGTTCGCCTCGGCGGACGGCATCGCCAGGGACGAACCGAAGACCTACGCCATCCCCTCCGGGCTGGAGCGCAACGACTGGGGCCTCGCCGGCGAATGGAAGGTGGGCGCCCAGGCCGCGCGGCTGATCGCGCCGCCCGGCCGCATCGTCTACCGTTTCCATGCGCGCGACCTGCATCTGGTGCTGGGTCCGACCGATCCGCAGCAGCCGGTGCGCTTCCGCGTGACGCTGGACGGACAGCCGCCCGGCGCCGATCACGGGGTCGACGTCGGCGCGGACGGCGATGGCGTCGTCCGTGAGCATCGCCTGTACCAGCTCGTCCGCCAGGCGGAAAGCCGCATCGGCGACCGCACCTTCGAGATCGAGTTTCTCGATCCGGGCGTACGCGCCTACGCCTTCACCTTCGGCTGAACCGCAGGAGGATCATCATGCCGCACGCACCCATTGAATCGGACCCGACCTCCCCCCGACTGACACGCCGCCGCGTTCTTGTCGCGGCCGCCGGCGCCCTCGTCGCGTTCGCCGCCTACCGCGGGCGCGGCCTGCTCGCCGCGGATGCGCCCGCGCCGGACGTAGTCCCCGGTGACCACTGGGTATGGATTGTCCCGGTCTCCGCCGCCGGCCAGCCGCTGGAAGCACAACGCGTCGAAAAGATCGTGAAGTCCGATCAGGAATGGCGCGCGCAGTTGTCGTCGCTGGCCTACCAGGTAACGCGCCACGAGGGCACCGAACGCGCCTACAGCGGCGCCTACTGGAACCTGCACGATGACGGGTTGTACCGCTGCATCTGCTGCGATACCGCGCTGTTCTCCACGGCGACCAAGTTCGATTCGCGCACCGGCTGGCCGAGCTTCTGGGAACCGCTGGCCGCGCAGAACATCGTCGAAACGGCGGACCGCAGCTTCGGCATGATCCGCACCGCGGTGTCGTGCCGGCGCTGCGATGCCCACCTGGGCCATGTATTCGACGACGGCCCGCGACCGACCGGGCTGCGTTACTGCATCAATTCGGTCGCGTTGAAGTTTGTACCTGTGGCCTGAGGGGACGGACTTGAAGTCCGTCCCCGAAAGATAGAAAGGAGCCATCGCCATGACACATTCCGCTCAGAACAGGTTGTTTCCCTTGTTGACCGCGCTTCCGCTGGTCGCCCTGCTCGCCTGCGCGCAGGCCGCGACACCGCTGCCGGCACCGCTCGTCGACTCCCCCGCGACGGCCCCCGGGCACGAGACCGCCGTCCTCGCCGGCGGCTGTTTCTGGGGCATGCAGTCGGTGTACCGGCATGTCAGGGGCGTCATCGACGTCAGCGCGGGCTATGCGGGCGGCTCGGCGGAGACCGCCCGCTACCGCATGGTCAGCTCGGGGCGGACGGGGCACGCGGAATCGGTCGAGATCACCTTCGACCCGGCACAGGTGAGCTACGGCACGCTGCTGCAGATCTACTTCTCGGTCGCCCACGATCCCACGCAGCTCAACCGGCAGGGCCCGGACCGTGGCACGCAGTACCGCTCCGCCATCTTCTACACCAGCGAGGCGCAGAGACGCGTGGCCCAGGCCTACATCGCCCAACTGGAACAGGCCGACGCCTTTCCGGACCCGATCGTCACGCAGGTGGTGCCGCTGCAGGCCTATTACATCGCGGAACCGCATCACCAGGATTACGCCGAGCGCCATCCCGACGAACCGTACATCGTGATCAACGACGCGCCCAAGGTCCGCAATCTGAGCCGGCAGTTCCCGGAGCTGTACCTCGCCGACGTCAAGACCGGGGACGGACGTTAAGTCCGTCCCCAGTCCCCGGCTTTATTTATCGCCCTTCAGTTGCCGCTGAACGAGGAAGTCGAGTTCCTCGATCATCGCCTCCGGACTCGCCACCATGGTGGGATCGATGCGGTACCTGCCGCCGATGACCAGTGTCGGCGCGCCCTGCACATCGTAGCGCCGGTTCATCACCTGCGCCTCGCGCACCTTGGCCATCGTGCCGCTGTTGCGGAACACGCTGAGGAAGCGGGCGCGCTCGATGCCGAGGTCGCCGAAGAACTCGACCAGCTTTTCGTCAGTATCGAGCGGGCGGGCATAGCGGTGGATGGCGGCGAACAGCGCCGGGGTGGCCTGGTCCAGCACGCCTAGGGTGTTGGCGGCGTAGAACACGCGCGCGAAATAGATCATGTTGTCCCCGGTCACCGCGGGCACGCGGCTGTATGCCACGCGATCACGGTTCTCCGCCAGCCAGCGCTCGAGCAGAGGCTGCATCACGTAACAGGTCTGGCAGTCGTACCACAGGAACTCGATCACCTCGACCTTGCCGGCCGGCGCCGCCGTCGGCTGCGGCGTGGTGATTTCCTTGTAGTTGGTCCCGGCACGGATGCCATGGCTGTCATCGTCGGCATGACCCGCGGCGCATGCCGCCAGCAGGAACAGGATCCCGACGCCCCATCGTCCGATCACACCCATGACTTTCCCTCTCCTCCGCCGACTCGCCCAAGGCCCACGGCACGCCGACGGGCCGCTTCCGTCACTCCTCACCACCGAATCAGTCTCGCGATACGAACATGACGCCGGGCGCGCCTGCCGGCGGGAGATTTACTCGAGGTCCCGGACCGGGATGCCCTGACGCGCGGGCGCGGCCGGGGCGTCGACATCGGGACGATTGCGCGCGTCCCATTCCTCCCCGCGCCGGCGCATCCACTCGGCCTCCGCCTCGGGCAAGGGCCCGCGCGCGATCTGTGCGTCCCATTCCCACAAGGCCGCACGCGCGCGCCGCACATAGGGATCGTCCGCCGGGGCGAGATGAATATAGGTGCGCATCGCGCCGAGCGCGCCCGGAATGTCGCCGAGATTCTCCAGCGCGGTTGCAAGGCCCCAGTAGGCGTTGCCCTGGTAGGGCCGCAGGTCGATCGCGGTCAGAAAGAAGTCGCGAGCCGCCTCGTTACGCTGCAGGCCAAGCAGCGCGTAACCCATGTTGACCTGCGCGTCCACCAAGCGGGGCGAGAGCTTGAGCACCTCGTGGAAGGCGGTCACCGCCTCGTCGTAGCGCCGGGCGTGCAGCATCACGACACCCTGCTGGAAGCGCAGGTCGATCGTGGCGAGGCGCGGATCGCGCAGCGCCGCCTGCCGGGCCCGCGCGCCGAATTCGATCCAGCCGCTCGCGGCGGAGGCCGAGGCGCTGAGACGGGCCAGATCCGGTTGCGTCGCCATCATGACGAGCGCGGAGGCCAGCACGCCGACCAGCACCAGCGACAGCGACGAGACCGCGGATTCGTGGCTGTGGCGGCTCATATCACGCCCTTGTGCGCCGCCTCGCTGTAGAAGGGCGTGCCGAAGTAGGTCAGGAAGGCGAACACGAAGATCACAAGGATCAGCATCGAGGTGACGCGCATCGGGATACGGTACGTCGCCCGTGCATGAATCGAGGCGCCGAGCAGCAGCCAGTTGAGAAAGGCCGAGGTCTCCAGCGCGTCCCAGGCCCAGTAACGCCCCCAGGCGTCCTGCGCCCACACGGCGCCCGCGATCAGCATCAGGCTGTCGAACACCAGCGCCAGCAACATAAAGCGCCACGCCACGGTATCGAGGATGCTATCGGCCGGCATGTGGCGGAACAGCGGCGCGAGCCGGCGCACCCCGCGCAGCAGGATGATGCCGGCGAGACCACTGCCGACCAGGCAGAAGGCGAGGAAGAATTTGCCGAAACCGACGTGGGCCCACAGCCACTTGTTGTGATAGGTCGGCGGATAGGGCGCGCCCGCCGGATCCAGCAGCAGCACCCATACCCCGAGGACCCAGATCGCCGGGAACACCACGACCGCGGTGGGACGCAGCAGCGGCAGACGCCAGTACACAATGGTGTAGACCAGGCCCAGGCTGAACAGCTGGCTGATCAGCAGTTCGAACAGATTCACGAAGGGTCCGTGGCCGATGCGCACCCAGCGCTCGGCCAGCGCAATGGCGAGCAGGAGCACGCCGGCGGTGGACAGACTGAGCACGAAGGGTTCGTGGGTGCGGGTCAGGGCCGCGCCGGCGGGGCCGCTGCGCGCCAGCGCCCGGAAGCTGAGCAGGGTCGCGAGCGCATAGGCGCCGAGGCCGGCATAGAGCCAGGGCAGTTCCGTGATGAAGGTCCCGTCGTTCATGCGGCCTTGCCCCCCATGTCACCCGGCGACTGGCTCTTCGCCGCCTCCTGGGCCGCGGCATAAGCCTGTACCGCGCCGAACTTGCGCCAGAAGTGGGCGGCGAGACCGAATACGGTGACCATGGCCGCGATGAACAGCCAGTGCAGGGTCGGATCGTAGTACAGCTTGTAGCCCATCCAGCTCGACAGCCGCTCGTAACGCAACACGCCGCCGTCGAGGCGCAGCGATTCACCGGGCTTGAGCTCCACCCGGCGCTCGTCGGCGCTGCGCACGACCAGCACGCCGGAGCTGTTCACCGGATCGAGTCTCCAGTCGGCCGCCGGATCCATGCCGGTCTCGAGCTGCAGCCAGAAACGGATTTCCCCGGTCCCCGGCGGCGTCCAGCGATTGGCCTGGCGATGTTCGAACAATGGATAGGGCGGCATGTGCACCGATCCGGTCACCGGCGCGCCCTGATCGGGAATCCAGCTCAGGATCGGGGCGAATCCCTTGTTGAAGGTGGTGTAGAAACGATAGCTCTCGAGCACCAGCGGGGTGTCGTCTCCGACGATGCGCCGCTCCCAGCCGCCCCCGCCGTCGGGGATCAGGACCTGGCTGCGCGTGGGCCCGCGCGCCATGCCGGTGGTGTAGTCCACCGTATAGGGACCCTGCACGAATTGCACGCGCTCCAGCGCCCCGGCGTGCCACGGCCCCTGCCGGATCTCGGTCAGGTCCTCGGCCGCGAAGGCGGTGCCTTCGGTCAGCTCGATGCGGCCCTCCATGCGCGTGAGGCGGCCGACGGCGGCGAGCACGACGATGAGCAGCAGACCGACATGGAACAGCAGCAGGCCGCCGCGGCGGTTGATATGGGGGTTGCTGAGGATGGCGGCGAACAGATTGACGGAGAGCAGTGCGAGCGGGATGACCAGGACCCATACCGGCGTGCCGACCGGGTTGTCGTAGGACAGCGCGGCCCCGACACCGAGCAGTCCCATACCTGCCAGTGTCAGGCGCAGCGAGGCGAGCTGGCGCAGGCGCTTCATCATGGCATGTTCACGCAGGCCTCGCCGCTGTTGTTCATCCAGTTCACCCCGGCGATGGCGTTGCCGGGGGCGCCGGCCGAGCCGCAGTTGACGTCCAGCCATTCGCCGCTGCGCGCGAACTTGCGCACCTTGAGCGCGGCGCCGTTGTAATACGGCCCCTGGTAATAACGCCCGGTGCCCGACTGCGGGAATCCGGAATAGCGCACCTGGGTGCCGGCGGGCAGCGCGGCCTCGAGCCCGACGTCGTTCAGGTTGGCCAGGAAGACCTTGTTCTTCCAGCCGTGCGGAATGGCGACATGACAGTAGGTGCAGCGGAAGTTGCTCACCACCGAGGCGTGGCCGACATGCAGGTTCAGGCCCATGAACTGCAGGCAGCCGCCACCACCGACCTGGCGGCGGAAACCGCTCGGCAACACCTGCGGATCGGGCGATATCGCCGTGCGCGCGTACTGCTTGGGGTCGTGGCAGCGGAAGCACAGGCCGTTGCTCGGATCGGCCTCATTGGCGAAGTTCGTGGTGTTCTCGCCGGTCTGATCGTCCCAGCGTCCCTTGAGCAGGAAGTTCTCGTTGGAACCGTGCGGGCCCCACGGGAAGCCGTTCTCGCCGTTGACCGGCACCACGGTATTGCCCTCGGTGCGCGAGCCGTGACAGTCGGTGCAGTACATGGTCTGGGTGCCGACCGCCGCGTTGAACGGCGCGCGCCAGTCGTTGGCGTCGGCGTTGCGCACCACCGGGGTGCGACCGGTCTCGCGCATCACCGGGTGCCAGGAGCGGTGATTGTCGTTGACGTAATCGCTGCAGTTGCCCTGCGGGTCAAGCCGGCCGTTGATGACGAGCGGGGTCCCGTTGCCGTCCACCGTGCTGGTCGTGCAGGCCGCACCGGCGGCGTATGCGCCGGTCGGCGTCGCGGGCGTGCCCTCGCCCATGTGATCCACCGGCGACTGGTATTCCATCGCCTGGTTGGTATAGGTGAACAGCGCGTTGGTGCCGGCCGGCGTCAGTCCCGAGGTATAGCCCAGCGGCGGCGGGGTGCTGCCGTAGGCGTAATTGCTGTGGCACTTCAGGCACAACTGGTATTCGCGCGTCAGATACGACGCGCTGACGTCCGTGCTGCCGCCGGTGCCGGGATCGCCGCGCTTGACCTCGAAGGCGGATTCCAGCGGTTCGGAACCGAAGGCGGTCGAGCTCCAGGCCGTCGGCTCCACGCCCCAGATCCCGCGCAGTACACCGGAGGCAAGGTTGCTGTGGGCTGCAACGCCCTCGTGGCTGTGCGTGCCGGCCGCGGCGGGCACCGTGTTGTCGTCGTTGAACAGCCGCGTCTTGGCCACGCGATGCGGGTTGTGACAGTCGGTGCACTCGGCGTGGCGGTTGAAGGGGGTGGTGCCAAAGCCGAGGAGCTCGCGCGATTCGATGAAGTCCTGGCCGAGTCGGTCACCCCCCTGCGTGGCCGGGTTGCCGGTACCTATGCTGTGCAGTTCCTGGCCTGCAAGCTGATCCGCGCTGGAGATCGGCATGTGGCGCAGCATCGTCGTGAAATCGGTCTCGATGTCCGGTACTTCAAAGGCGGTATTGTTGCTCGGGTTGATCTGGCCCTGCAGGGTCTGTGCCGACGGCAGGCCGTTGGCGGGATCACCGTGACAGGCGTAACACACGTATTCGACACCCGGATTGCCGCCCTGCTTGAACTGACCGCCGGTCGCGGGGTCGGTCTGCAGCGCCGAGTCGGTGCCCTCGCGCAGGATGCGGCGGGCGCCCTGCACGGTGTGTGGATCATGGCAGTTGAGGCAGGCGGCCTGCCACACGCGGGTGTCGCGCGGAAACTCGCGCAGGTCGGCGGCCGCATCGAAATAGCGCTCGTCCGCGACGGCGGGATTGGCATGCGCCGAACCGACCCAGCCCGCCTTCTCGTGGCAGGCGAGGCAGATGATGTCGCGGTTGCCGTCGAACTGGCTCTCGACCGGGGTCGCGCTCTGGAAGCGGTTGGCGCGCAGGAACTTGATGTTCTCGCCGGGCACGTCCGAGCGGATGTGCGGATCGTGGCAGCTGATGCACTCGACCTTGGGCCCGGCGCCGAGCGCGTCGCGCTCCAGCGGCAGATAGTTGCCCTGCGGCATCGCCGGCTGGGGCGGTTCCGGCGCGCTGATGCGCGTGCGCTCGTAGACGCGCTGGTGCGGAATGGTGGGATTGTAGAGTTCGCCGTCGCGCGCGGCCTGCGCGCTGTCGTAGGTGAAGGAGATCGGATGGTCGTTGGTCAGGTCGACGCCAATCCGGCGCGTGAAGCCGGTGGTGGATCCCAGGCCTTCCGGTATGGTGCCGGCCGGTGAATTGCTGGTGCCCTGGAAGGCGATCGGCTGGCTCAGGTGATCGGTGCGGTTGAGCACGTTGACGGTGCCGAGCGCGATGGTGCCGTCGTGACAGGACAGGCACAGCTTCGACTTGCCGCCCGGTTGATCGAGGTCGGCGGCGTCCAGCGAGGTGGAGTCGTAGGGGATGTAGGTCGCCTGCGACAACTGGCGGTTCCACAGCGGCGCCTTCGGCGCCTGGTCAGCATCGAGGGCGCCGTGCGGAGTATGGCAGAAGGCGCAGATCTGCGATTCACTGGTGGCGGACGCGGTGCGCGTGACGCCTGCGGGCGTCACGGTGGCCGAGAAATTGTGCTTGGTGTTGCTGACGTCGGAGATCTTGGCCGCCTCGAGCGGCCCCGAGAGCAGGCACAAACCCGCAATGACCGCCGCTGAAAACCTAGGCCACTGACGCCTCATGTCCCACCCAAGAATTGAAATACCATGACGCGGCCGTTGTATGCATCGGCGACATAGACCTGGTTGCGGTCATCGGTCCAGACGCCGGCAGGCAGAAAGAATTCCCCGTTCCCGCTCCCCGTCCCTCCGATGGGCAGAAGCAGCTCTCCTTGCTGGCTGAATACTAGCAGATAATCGTAATACGATTCCACCACATAGATGTTGCCTTCGCTGTCCGCGGCAACCCCTTTCGGACGCGTGAAATCCCCTACATAAAGTCCGCGGCGACCGAACTGTCCCAGGTACTCGCCGGCGGAATCGAAGATCTGGATGCGCGCGTTGAGCGTGTCGGCCACCAGCAGCCGGCCTCCGGAGTAGCTGACGTACGTCGGCGAGTTGAATTCCCCCGGACCCTCGCCGCGGCGCCCGATCGCGCCGATGCGCTCGCCGGCGTCGTTGAAGATCACCACCGTGTCTGCCTGCGCATCGGCCACGAAGACGCGTCCGCCCGCGGCATCGCGCGCCAGTCCCACCGGCCGCGCGAGCTCGCCCTGGCCGAAGGCGCCGAGCGGATGCCCGTTTGCATCGAGGCGGACGATACGTTTGAGTTCTGCGTCCGCCACCAGGATCTCGCCGTCACGCCCCGGGGCGATGCCGACCGGGGTATCGAAGCGGGCGCGCTGGTCGGCCTGTTCCCACACCCGCATGCGGCCCGCCGGCGCGTCGAAGACGTACACCGCGGCGCGGCTCACGTCGGTCACATAGACGCGGCCCTGGGCGTCGGTGAACCCGCTCTGCGGACGCTGCAGTACGCGTGGAACCTCGGGGCCGGTGACCAGCCCGACCAACCAGCCGAGCACGCGCCTGCCGACACCCTGCGCCTCGGTCTTGCGGGTGAAATTGCCCTCGCCGGTAAGCTGACCGACCAGGCGGTAACGCGGCACATCCGGGGCGGGCGGCCACACCTCGTCCTGTGGAGACGCGGTGTTCTCGAAACGCATGACCGCAGGCGTCGAGGCGCAGCCGGCGCACACGGCGAGCAGGGCGATGAGCGGAAATACGCGCAGGAGCCGGCGTCCCATCAGGGGTTCCCGGCCGGCGCCAGTCCCTCCGACGACAGAGACAAGATCTGCACGCGGCCGTTCAGGCTGTCGGCCACATAGAGGAAATCCCCGTCCAGCCACAAATCGGTGATGCGGCGAAAACGGCCGGGGGCGCTGCCGTGACCGCCCAGGGTCTGGATCAGCCGGCCATCCGCGAACACCTTGATGTCGTCGCTGAGGTAATCGCTGACGTAGGCGCGATTGTCGGCGCGCACGGCGATCGCGGTCGGGAACACAACGGTGTCGGGCTGAAACGAGGACAGATAACTGCCGTCGAAGCCCATGACCTGGACGCGTGTGACGCCATAGCGGGTGGCGACGTAATACCCCTGCGGTCCCTGCGCGAGCGCCGTGATGCCGCGAAACTGGCCGGCGCCATTGCCACGGATGCCGATCGCGCCGGTGAGGTTTCCGGCGGGGTTGTACACCAGGACGTCGTCGTTGAACCCGTCGGCGACGAAGATGTAGCCGGTCTGATCGTTGACCGTGACCGTCACCGGCCGGCCGATATTCACCGGATCCTGCAGCGTCTTGATCAGGCCGCCGTCGCGGTCGAAATGCAGCACGCGTCCGCCGTCGGTGTCGGCGAGATAGAACGAAAGATCGGGGGCGACATAGATGTCGGACACCTCGCCGCGCACGACGCCCTTCAGCTCCATCACGACGCGCAGGCGATCGATGGCGGTGTCATAGCTGAACAGGCGTCCGAGACCGGCGTCCGCGATGTAGACCAGGGGTCCGCGCGCCGCCACCGCCACCGGTCGCATGAAGCGCACGCTGTCGGGCCCGGTCAGCATGTTCTCGCTGAGGATGCCGCCATCGATCTCGCGCCAGACGAGGACGCGCCCGGAGGCCGCCCCGACGGCGGGCGTCGGCACCTCCGGCGCGGGCGCCGCGGCGGACTCGGGCGCGGGCTCCGGCGCCGCGCCGCGTCCGGGCAGCAGCGAGCAGGCGGTCAACCCGAACGCAGCGCCGGCGAGGATCAGCGCAGCAAGGTGACTTCTTTCGCTACGGAATGGCATCGGCCGCAGTTCATCGTGGGAGGGAATGCCACCTTGCCGTGGCAGACGCCGCAGTATTCCCCCTGGATGATCGCCGACATCGAAACCGGGTTGGCGCCCTTCTGGGGAATGAAGATCAGCGGATGACAGTTGGCGCAGGTCAACCATTCCGTATGCTGGCGATGCGGGAAACGCACATAGGGCATCGACTGCGTGTTCTTGAAGATGATGTCGAAATCGACCGGGAACATCTCGCCCGTGCCGTCGAGCGACTTGCGCGGTTCGATCAGCCCGGTCTCCAGCGTCTTGACCCAATCGATGATCCCCTGGCTGTCACGCGGGAAATTGGCCATCGCCTCATAGGGCGGCTGCAGGACCTGCGCCGTCGCCACGGACGGGTCATGGATGCCGTCCTCCGCGATCGGCACTACCTCGCCGGTGAGCTGGAAATGATTGCCGCGGATCCAGTACGGCGCATCCTGGCCGGCAGGGAACGCGGCGGACGCGGTGTCCTGCGCCGGCGCGGCCTGCGGGGCGAGCAGGAACGCCGCGCAGAGCGCGAACGGGATCCACAGACGTGTGCATGCGGTCATCTTCATCTGCGCTGCTCCAGAAGGAACCCGCTACCTGACCCCGACCACCCGCAGCGCGCGCTGGATATGATCCGTCGCGCCCTGCAGCATCAGGACCGCCTCCTGGTAGTTCCCCTTGGCCGCCTCGGGCTCGGCCAGTTTCTTGATTTCCTTCGCGCGGTTCACAAACTGGTCCATCATCGCCACGGTCTCCTTGGGCGGCTGCTTCTGCTCGATGGCGAGCGGCACCAGCTCCTCGTAACTGAGATAGCGCGAAAGTTCGTGTTCGTATTCTTCCTTGGGGGACTCGAAGGCGAGTTCATAGGTGATCGATTCCTCGTCAAGCAGGTGCGTCAAGGCCGTGGTGAGCGTGTTCTGGGCCTCGGACAGGATGCTGATCGCCTGCGGGTACTGGCCATCGTCCGCCAGGGTCTGCGCCTGCTCCATCGTCTGCTTGATCTGGTTCAGATCCACGGCGGGGATATCACCCTTGCCCTTCTTCGCGACGATGTGGTCATAGTTGCGCCGGTAGGAGGCCTCGTAATCCCGGGTGCCGCGCACCAATTCCTCGAACCGCGCACGCTGGCCTTCCATCTGGGCCTCGTTCGGTATCGTGCGCGCGGCATCGCTCATCATGCGCAGGGCGTCATCCACCAGCCCGAGCGCCTCGCCGTAGGAGGCACGACCGTAAGCCTGCTTGGCCGCGGTGAACTGCCCGCGCGCGGACTCATACAACGCGATCGCCTCGGCATTGCCGCTGTCCTTGATGCGCTTGGCGGAGTCCGAGGTATTGATGAACATGTCGGCGAACTGGATCTTCTGCTCGACCTGCTGCTTGCCGACCGCGGCCTGTGTCCGCGCCGGCGCGGCCGACCCGCCGGACGCGGCCGCCTGCACGCGCGCCTGCAGTTGCGCAAGCGGGGTATTCTCTTCGCCCGGATTGACGACGTAGATCACGCCGCCCATGTTCTTGTGGTTGCGACAGGCGTAATAGAGCACATCGGGCGTATCCGCGCCCGGGGTCAGGGTCGCCACGCCCTTGTAGATGAACTGCCCTTCCACGCCGTCGGTATAGGCCGCGCTGCCCCAGCCCGCGCCGGACAGCGAGAAATAAAAATCGTGCTGGACCCCGGTGTCCACCTTGAAGGTATAGGTCTTGCCCCGCACCACGACCAGCGGCTTGCCCTGCACGCCGTTGACGAGGAAGCCGTGTTTGCTGCCGACACCGTAAAAGGGGTGCGTCGTATCCTTCTCCCCCGCCGTGACCAGGAAGACAAAGGGCGAGGACGGAATCTCCGGCGCGGGGGCGGACGCCGGGGCGACGTGACCGGCATGCGCGGAGGGCGCCGGCGCGGAAGATACCGGTGCCCGTGCAGGCGCACCGGTCCCTCCCTCCCCACTCTCGGTCGCGGCCGGCGCTCGCGCGGCCACGCCTTCATCCTGTACCGGGGCTGCGCGCTCCGGAATCCCGGCCGGCGCGGCGGCCGCCGGTTGGGTCACGGCCGTTGCCTCGGGCGCGACGTCCTGGCTACCGGTGGCCGCCGGCTGCAGCGGCGCGCCGGCGCAGCCGGACAACATCAAGACCACGGCCGCTGCGCTCCACCCCGCCAGACGGGAACGCACAGTTCCTATACGCATCCGATGTGCCGGCAATCAGACCCTACCTTGCATCACTTCCAGGGATTCTTCAGGGTGGCGTCGCTGAGCGGCGGCGTCCATCCATCCGGCTTCGGCTTGGAATGACACTTCTTGCACGAGGCCGTGGTGATCGGGAACGAGACCTTGCCGTGGCATACGCCGCACTTCTGCCCGAGCAGGATCGCCGACATGCTGATCTGGTTGGCGCCCTTCTGCGGCACGAAGATGGCCGGGTGGCAGTTGGAGCAGAACAGCCATTCAGTGTGCTGGCGGTGCGGGAACACCACGTCCGGCATCGAGGCCTTGACCGGCCGCACGATGTCGAGATCCATCACGAAGGGTTCCTCATTGGAGTTTACGCGGTCCCAGCGCGGCCGCAGCAGGCCGTCATCCAGCGCCTTGACCCAGTCGACGTGGTTGCCGAAGGTCGTCGTGGGCAGGCCCGCATAGGCCTCCTTGGGCGGCTGCAGGGCGTGGGTCGCCTCGTTCTCCGGATCGTGGATGCCGTCTTCCCACGGGGGAGGATTCGGATCGGCCGTCTTCTTCAGATTACGGTTGAAGATATTGGCGTCGGAGACGGCCGGCGCCGCGGCGGCAGCGCCCCCCGCCAGCGCCGGCGCGCTCGCCAGCAGCGCGGTGCCGATCAGGAGAGCCGGCAGCGCCAGTGCGGTGAATCTTGCGGTGATATTCATGGCTTCCCCCCACTCACTCTATTTTTTCTGGTTATTCTCGTCGTACTTCACGCCGGCGGTTTCTTTCGGATCCAGCGGCTTGTACGCAGGTGCGATCAGGCGCTGGAGCGTGCTGCCATGGAAGTGCGTCGGGGTGCCGGGGATGCCGGAGTGGCACATGGCGCAGTTTTCCACCGACCAGGCGATCTCGCCGTTGTGGCAGGCGCCGCAGAACTGGCCGTTGATGATCTTCGCCATGGTGATCTGGTTGCCGCCGGCCTTGAACTGGAACCCGAGATCGGCGTGGCAGACCTTGCAGCGGAAGCGGATGCGGTGGAACCAGTGCGGGAAGACCGCCGGCCGCATGCCGGCCGCGTCGGCGTAGTTGTTGATGACGACGTCGGCGTACTCGGCCTGGGACTCCTGCGGCGCGACCCACAACCCCAGGCTGACCAGCAGCCCGAGGATGAGCGCGTTCACGGTGTGTTTCCGCTCGATCTTTGGTGACATAACCCTCTCCTCACGTGTGTTTCGTACCCAGTCTTGTTGTTGTAGGCCGGTCCGCGCGACGCAACCTCAGAAACGCCGGTTCACCTGAAAATAGATAATATTGAAGTCCTCATCGCCGTTCAGGTCAATCCAGCGCCAGCTGAGGCTCGTATCCAGCAATCCTATTGCGTAGTCCAGGCGGTTTTCCCACTCTGTGCGGTCGACCCCTTCATCGGTGGCCGCCTGAGAGAGCCGCAGATCGGATAGGAACCGCAGACGGGGCAGGCTGAACAGCCCCGTCTGTTGATAGTTCAATTGTCCGGTGGCCGTTACTGTATCATCAACGCCCAGATCGTTGAAGTCCCGGCGCACCGCCTGGACCGTAAGATTCCCGGACAGCGTGCTGCGTTCGGTCAGGGTCTGGCTGCGCAGGAGCTGCATGTTTGCGAACTGCTGGCTGTCCTCCTGATCCCCGAAGGCGCGCGAGTCGGCCAGGGTGAACTGGACCATGGTCGTGCTGAAGGCGTCGTACTTGTCCCAGGACAGGCTGCCGGAATGGTCCAGGCGCTCGGTCGTCGCGTCCGCGTCCCCCGCCAGCTGGTTGGCGCTCACGGCCTGGGTCAGGCTGAGCCGAAACGTGCCGCGCCCTTCCGTCAGCCACAGCCGCTGGGCGTCATGGCCGAGGCGGACCTGCGCGGACTGCACGGTCTCCGCGCCGGTGTCCTGATTCTGCAACGAACCCGAGGTATTCCACTGATAGGTGTAGTGGGAGAATATCTCGTGGATATCCGACTGGAACAACGCCCCCGCGCGCTGTTTGGAGGCCGTCACCGAATCCTCGCCGTTGTCATTCGTCCCGACCTCGACATTGGCGTCGAGGCGGAGATTCTTGGTCATCTGGTAATACAGTCCGCCGGTCGCGCTGATGCTGGACAGTTCGGTCGCATTGCCCGTGGTGGACGCATCCAGATCGAATATGCGCACGCCGCCGCTCATGGACAGCGGGCTGTCGACCGGCCGCCAGAACACGAAGCTGGAAATCTGCCCCAGGTCGGTCGAACTGTCGCCCTGGTTGGTGCTGTTGAGCGGCTGTTCCGAGGTGGTGTCGGCATTGTAGTAACTCGCCATCGAATCGACGCGCAGCGCCCGTCCCGGGTGATAGAAGTGGTCGACGTTGAGCACCGTGGTCTCGGTGTGCTGATCGAGCACGTTGCGGTCGGTCTCCTGATAGCTGGTCTTGGCGGTCAGCGTGTGTTGCTGGCGGCGCATGTCCATCTCGAGGCCGAAGAGATCGTCCTGATAGGAGTCGCCGTCGCGCGCCGACCATTTGTTGCGGTCGTAGCGGGCCTGGAATCGGTCGCCCTGCTCGGTGAAATAACTCTGTTTCAGCGCGAGGCGCCGCGTCTGGAACTCCTGGCTGCCCAGTGTCGTGAGCGGGCTGGGCGGGGAGATCGTATCGACGCGGCTGTCGCTGGCGCTGTAGCTGAGGGAAAACGGGGTACGGCTCTGCGCCAGGACATTGAGATCGAGATCGCCGCTCACGATGGACGTATCGGTCGAGGCGCCGCTCCCTTCGTAATCGCTGCTGTCCTGGGTGAAGCGCAGGCTGGCGTCGGCGGTGGCGAACCACGGCTGCCAGATATAGCTGCGCGCGTTCACGACGCCGCGCAACTGATTGCTGGTGGTATCGAGATTGGAACTGCCGCTCAGGCTGCGCAGGGCATAACCCACGCTGCCGGAGACATCGACCAGTTCCACGGCGGCCAGGGACGGCAAGGCCCACAGCGCCGCCGCCACACCCGTCACCATGCGTTTCAATTCAGGCGTCGCCACCAGCATGCATCGAGTCTTCTTGTGTGCCGACCGCCGCGGTGCGCGGCGAGCCGGGGCGTCCGGCGGTTGCGCGTTGACGCTGCAGTTTCATCGCCGGTCAATCCCCCGCATTCAATACCGCCTCATTGATCTCGACGCCGGCGTGTCCGCGCAGGTCCGCCAGCATACCTTCCCATGCGGCTTCCTGCCGTTCCCGCTGCAACAGATCCCGCACGCGCGCCTCCGCCTGGGCGAAATCGTTCAACTGCGGCGGTACCCGCTCATCGAGACGAAATATGGCGAAACCTTGCAACAAGCGTACCGGAGCGGACAGGCCGCCGGGCGTCAGCGCGTCGATCACGCCCTGCGTCTCTTCCGAGAACATGCCACGATGCACATAACCCAGATCGCCGCCGCGCCCCGCCGAAGGATCGGCCGAATGCAGGCGGGCGAGATCGGAGAAATCCGCCCCGTCCCGCAACCGCTCCACCAGACGGGCCGCCTCCTCCCGCGCCGCCTCCCAGCTCGCGCCCGGCGCCCAGGGTTCGACCTTGAGCAGGATCATCGAGACGCGCACCCGCTCCGGCGTGGTGAACTTGTCGGGGTGGGAGCGGTAGTACTCCCGCAGTGCCGTGGAATCCCCCGCCGGCACCGCCTCCACCTGCCGCCGGAACTGCCGGATCACGCTGTCCTCCTCCAGTTGCCTGCGTCCCTCTCGCAGTGTCTCCGCGCGCACGGACTGCCAGCGCGTATCGGTCCCGAAGCGCTCGTCCAGCTCCTTGAGCTGCGCGTCGACCCATTCCCCATCGGGCTTGATGCCGCGGCGGCGGCCCTCCTGCGCCAGCAGGACACGGTCGATCAGCGACTGCGCGACCTCGCGCCGCAACGCGGCGAGTGCCTCGTCGGGCACCTGGCCGTGAAAATAACGCTGGCGTATCCCGGCCTGCAGGTGGGCCAGATATTCCTCCTCCGTTATCACCGTCCCGCCGACGGTCGCGAGCACGGCGGGAGGCGCCGTCTCCACCTCGGACGCCGGGTCCGCGCCCGCGGCGGACGCCGCCGCGATCAGGACCGCGCCCGCAACACTACGCCATGTCATCGTATAACCCATTCCGGCCACCGCGTCCGCTCCGCGGGTGACGCTACTTGTTATGACAGGTCAGGCACACCGCGCTGCCGGCGGGATCGATGCGCAGGAACGTCGGGTTATAGTCCACATGGGGATCGTGGCAGGAGGCGCATTCCACATACGGCTGCTGTTCCCCGACAAAGGCTCCCTTGGTCGCCGTGCGGGTGTAGAGCTTCATGTCGGTCTTCTCGAAGTCCGAGGTGGCGCCTTCGGTGCCGGTATTCACCCACCAGACCCGCGTCGAACCGACGATCTTGCTGTTGGCCTGGTTGAAGTCCTTGTCGCGTCCGGGGCCGAAGGGATTGGATACCGAGTAGCCGCCGCCGGCGAACTGTACCGAGATCGGGTGATCGTTGGTCAGGTCCTTGCCGAGGTTGGTGATCACCGCCGGCGGGCCGATGCGACCGTTGACGCTCGCGGCCTGGCCGCTCCAGCGGCCAGCGCTGTAGGCCCACACGTCGGCGCCCGAACCGGGCTCGTTGATCAGCGCGTCCATCGCCTGGCTGCCGTCGTGGCAGGACAGGCACGCGATGGATACCGAGCCGATCGGCTCGATCTGCGCGTCCAGCGTCGTGGTGCCCATCTGGTCGTAGGTGGAGAAACCGCCCGCCACGGGGGCGAGGTTGCGGTTCCAGATCGGCACCGCCGCGGAAGCGTCCGCGCCGTGTGGCGTGTGGCAGAAGACACAGATCTCGGAGGTGCCGCTGAAGTTGCTCGCGGCATTGATGCCGGTGCTGCCGAGATTGTGTTTGGTGTTGAATATGCCCGCGCTCGCCAGCGACACCAGCGACAGCAGAGCCCCTCCCAAGAGCAACTTCGACCATCCCTGCACGCGGATAGGGTGATGTCGTCGCATTCTTTTATCCTTGTTATACCTGATGACCGGACCCGCCGCCCGATCATGCCGGTCAGTGAACGAGTCGAAACTTTACCATATCAATTAATACTTTTCGATGGGCACGGCCCGGCGCGGGCAAGAGACACATGGACACCCCTGGCGCGCCGGAAGCGTCGAGTCGCGCCGCCCCGCGGTGCTCAGAACTCGAAGGAGAAGCGATGCACGATCCCGACGGAGAATGCATCGGTCGTGTCGCCCGCGGCCGCCACGGCGCCGGTGCCGTCGTGATCGGGCTGGAGCCCGTAATTTCCGGCGTCTTCATTCATCACCGCGGTGTAGAGCAGGTACAGCTCGGTGTGCGCCGACAGGGCGTAGTTCCCGCCGAGCGCCACGAAATGCGCGCCGCTGTCATCCGCGCTGTCCAGCGCATCGGCCAGGCCATAGGCGATCTTGTAGGTCAGATTCCCCTGGATGTGCGCCAGGCTCAGGTAATAGGCCGCGCGGCCGACTTGCTCGCCGCCGCTGGTCTCGCCGGTGCGCGCATCCTCCCAGATGAAACTCATTCGCGTGCCGCTCCCGGTCTCCCAGCCCAGGCCGAATTTTTTCGCCTTGCCGTCGTCCAGGCCCGGCCCCATCAGTTCCCCCAGGGATTCATAGGCGAAACCCATATACAAGGGTCCGCTGACGAACTCCAGCGCGGTGCTCCACGCGTCCTGACGCGATTCATCGGTGCTCAGCGGCAGATCGTCCTCGCCCGTGACGCGCGTCGAGTACGCGAGCATGAAGCGCAGGCGTTTGTCCCGCGGCGTCATGTACAGCAGGGCGTTGTCGGCGCGATTGTTGAACAGGCTCAGGCCGTCGATGCTGCCGATAACGGCGCTGTAGTCGGCGCGCGTGTCGGCGAAGACATCCAGGTCCTCGGTCGTCATGCGATAGGGGGTCGCGTGCTTGCCGATCAGCAGGCTGCCGAAGCTCGTCTCCAGGCCGGCGAAGGTATCGCGGCCCGCCCCCCAGCCACCGGCGTCGAAATCGACGGTATTCTCGGCCTGCCACAGGACCGCCATCTGATTCTGTAGCACCTCGCGCCCGCGCAGGCCGAGGTAGGAATGCCCGCTGGTCAGCGAGAAACTCCGATCCTCGTTGGCCGGATCCGGATCGTCGTTGCCGACGACATCCAGCGAGACATGGCCGACGCCGTAGATCTCGCTGGCGGCATGCGCGGCGGGGGACAGCAGCAACAGCATGGCCGCAAATGCCGGCCAGTATGATTTGTACATGCGCAACGGGCTCTCTTGCTACGAAGTGAGGCGTGAGGGGTGAGGAGTGAGGCGGACAGATTTAGTCTTGTGGTTTTCCGCCTCACTCCTCACACCTGACACTTCACGCGCCAAACTTCGCGCACTCTACCGCAATCTGCATATCGCTGCAAAAGGGCAAAAAAAGCCGGGCGCGTGACCCGGCTTCAAGTTACTGCGGTTAGATCGTCAGAGATTTAGAACGTGGCGACGAACTCGACCGTGTTGGTGTCGAAATCCGTGGTGCCGTTGTCGGTGTTGTGCAGCGACAGCGCGACCGCCAGGTTCTCCGACAGGGCATAGCTGGCATACAGCTCGGTCGCATCGACATCATCACCATCGACGAGGCTGACGCTCTCGATGCGGGCCTTGACATTGAAGCCATTGCCGAAGTCGTAGCCGCCCCAGAAGCTGTAGCCGTTGTCGAACTCGCCCGTATCGCCATCGGAGCCGGACAGGTAATCCAGACCCACGGTGAAGCCGCTGATCATGTAGGTACCGTTGATGTCCATCAGGTTGCCCACGCCGTCGCCGTCCTTGTCCTGGGTCAGCATGCCGAACTCGACGTCCAGACCTTCCATCGGCGTCGCATTGACCAGCAGGGCGACCGAATTCTTGCGTTCCCCGGTCGTCACGGAGCTGTCGTTCGCATAGCCCACCATGACATTGGCCGGGCCAACCGCACCGGACACCGCCACACCCGTCAGGGCCACCCCACCCACAGAATCGAGGACACCGAATAGCAGGCTGTTCTGGGTGAACTCCATGTCGACGGCAGCGCCGGCATCGGCCGTGATGTTGCTGTCGAACAGACCGCCACGGAACTGCCAGGCATCGTTCAGATTGTGCATGAAGTAGGCCTGACCCACTTCGAAAGAAGTGCCCGCGCCACCGGCGATGGCGACATACATGTTGTCGGTCTCGACATCGACCTCGACCTGGGGCACGGAGAACTGGCCTTCCTGGTCCTCGTCGGCCTCGTTGGTGAGCAGCCACTGCACATCGGTGAAACCGCTGACGGTCGGATCGGCGGCAAAGGCAGAACCTGCGGCGGTCAAAGGTCCTGCAAGGGCCAGTACAAGTAACTTTTTATTCATAATAATTTCTCCATTCTGATCAGAGAGTTCACATTCGAAAACACAACTTTGGTTGTTATGCAGAGGCATTTATACATCGCTTACATCAATAATTCAATATATTCATACTAATTAATTCAATTTATTTGCACAATCTGTCCGGACCTTTGCATTCGTCATCAGCACGCGGCCCCGCGCCACCCCAACCTCAGCATCGCCCTTCGCCGGAACGGCCTCAGACCCCGCGCAAACCTCGGGGCAGGCTCACCGGATACCATCACGTTTCAAGGGAACAGCACTCCTCCGCCCAAGAAAAAAAAGCCGGGCGCAAGGCCCGGCTTCGAGTTACTGCAGTACAGCGTGGTGATTCTTAGAACGTGCCGATCAGCTGCACGACGCCGGTGTCGAAATCGTCCGTACCGTTGTCGATGTTGTGCAGCGAAACCCGGACCGCGACGTTGTCGTTCATGGCGTAGCTGGCCTGGATCTCGGTCGCGTCGACATCGTCACCATCGACGATGCTGGCGCTCTCGATGCGCGCCTTCACACCGAAGCCGTTGCCGAAGTCGTAGCCGGCCCACAGGCCGTAACCGTTGTCGAACTCGCCGGTGTCGCCGTCAGCGCCGGACAGGAAGTCCGCGCCCACGGTGAAACCGCTGATCATGTAGGTGCCGTTGATGTCCGTCAGGGTACCCACGCCGCTGCCGTCCTTGTCCTGGGTCAGCACGCCGAGTTCAAGGTCCAGGCCTTCCATCGGTGAGGCGTTGACCAGCAGCATGACCGAGTTCTCGCCGTCGGTGGCGCCGCCGGGCGTCACGGAGGCGTCGTTGCCATAGCCCACGGTCACATTCGCCATGCCCAGGTCGCCGGAGACCCTGGCGCCGACCATGCTGTGTCCACCAACATCGGCCAGCACATCGAACAGCAGGCTGTGCTGAATGAACTCGCGGTCCGGGGCATTCCCCTCATCGTCCGTGAGGTGGGTGTCGAACTTACCGGCGTGCATCGCCCAGCCATTGGCGAACGCATACTTCACGAAGGCCTGGCCGACATCGAAGCCACTGGAACCCGAGTTGTGGGCGGCAACGAACAGGTTCTCCGTGTCGAAATTGACCTCGGTCTCGGGAACCGAGAACTGGCCTTCCTGGGTATCGTCGGCGTCGTTGGTCAGCAGCCAGTCGACCGCGGTATAACCACCAACGGTCACACCTTCAGCGAAGGCCGAACCCGCGGCGAACATCGCACCGGCCACGGCCATAGCAATCGTAGTTTTCTTCATTGGTTTCTCTCCCTAGTCTGATCAAACGTTCGAACGTTTTTAAGTATTCCGTTGGCCCATGCCGGGCAACGAGGCATTTTTATAACGCAGGATTTGCATCAATGCAACATGTTTTATTCAAAAATCTCGCGCATTTGCAAACTGTGTCTCATAAATGCAACGACGGAATACTGGCAGGCATGGGGACAACACCGGGTCAGCGATCAAAAATTCCGTTGGATTTAGTGCATTAGATTCCCCGTCATTTCTTCGGCGGCAAGATCATCACTAAAACGGAGCAAACTCTGATTTAGGGGTTGGCTGGTCCCATTTATGCTCATGAGAGGAGGGGATCTGCATCCCGGTAACTGTAGATATCTGGGTTAACCTTCAGGGTGAAATCGATGCACCGCTGAACAGATTCAGCACCACCGCACACCGATCTTAACCAGCCCAGGAAGGAATCCATAGCCACCAGCGTTCAGCGTCGCGTGCGCCATTGCAGGTCTTGGGGCTGTATAGAAAATCTCTCACGTCCATTCCATGCGAAACAATCAGTTATCGAAGAATGGACCATGGAATCGTTGAATGATGAAGAATGTATCCTTGTTCTAATCCTCGCCCTATTCGCGCCGGGTTCCTGCTCAATCCCGCATCCACTTTATTCACAAGCTGATGCGTCGCAAACGGAGCGCGTTAGAAATGACGGATACCGAGCTGAAGCTCATCGCCGCTGCGGCGATCATGGGTGACAGCAGCAGCCCAAAAGAGGGATACAACACCCCGGCAGCCACCGGCATACCTGCCGCATTGTATATGAATGCGAAGAACAAATTCTGACGGATATTGCGCATGGTGGCGCGCGAGAGACGGCGGGCACGCACTATGCCCCGCAGATCGCCCTTGATCAAGGTGACCCCGGCACTTTCCATGGCGACATCGGTACCGGTACCCATCGCAATGCCCACCTGGGCCTGGGCAAGGGCAGGCGCATCGTTGATGCCGTCCCCGGCCATGGCAACGATACCGCCCTCGACCTGAAGCTGCTTGACGACCTTGGCCTTTTGGTCAGGCAGCACCTCGGCCTGGATCCGGTCGATGCCCAGCTTGGCCGCGACCGCCTCGGCGGTCTTGCGGCTGTCGCCG
This sequence comes from Gammaproteobacteria bacterium, assembly GCA_016716465.1. Taxonomy (NCBI): domain Bacteria; kingdom Pseudomonadati; phylum Pseudomonadota; class Gammaproteobacteria; species Gammaproteobacteria bacterium. The sequence goes on along the minus strand of JADJWH010000007.1, from coordinate 10,758 downwards.
GTCAGCATGACGATCTGGATACCCTCCTCATGCAGACAGCGGATTGCCTCTGGCGTTGTCGCTTTAACGGGATCGGCCACGCCGATCAGCCCGGCGGCCCGGTGATCAATGGCAAGAAACATCACCGATTGACCCTCGGCCCGCAGCGTATCCGCCCGCCCGGGAAGATCTCCCGCATCGATGCCGAGGTCCTGCAACAATTTGATATTGCCCAAGGCTACCTTGCGCCCAGCCACTCGGCCGGCGACGCCCTTGCCAGTAATGGAGTGAAAATCCTCCGCCGAGAACAATTCAAGACCGCGTTTTTCCGCACCGCGCACGATGGCGGCGCCAAGAGGATGCTCGCTGGCACGCTCGATGCTGGCAGCCAAACGCAGGATATCCTGCTCACCGAAGCCCACGGCCGGTGTCACGCTCACCAACTCGGGATGGCCCTCGGTGAGAGTACCGGTCTTGTCCACTACCAGGGTGTCCACCTTGCGCAGCACCTCAAGCGCTTCGGCATTCTTGAACAGCACGCCCAACATGGCGCCGCGCCCGGTACCCACCATGATGGACATGGGCGTGGCCAGCCCCAGCGCGCAGGGACAGGCAATGATGAGCACAGCCACCGCGTTAATCACCGCGTGCGCCAGGCGTGGCTCGGGTCCCCACAGATTCCAGACAATAAAGGTCAGCACGGCGGCGATCACGACCGCCGGCACGAAGTAACCCGAGACGATATCCACCAGTTTCTGGATGGGCGCGCGGGAACGCTGCGCCTCGGAGACCATTTGGACGATCCGGGCCAGCAGGGTATCGGCGCCGACCTTTTCGGCCGTCATCAGCAAGCTGCCGGTTCCATTGATGGTGGCGCCGATCACCCTGGCGCCAGCCCGCTTTTCCACCGGTATTGGTTCGCCGGTTACCATGGATTCGTCCACATGGCTCGTTCCCTCGGCTACCGTGCCGTCCACCGGCACTTTTTCGCCGGGACGGATACGCAACCGATCGCCGGGATGCACCTGCTCCAGGGGGATATCCTCTTCCAGTCCGCTCTCGCGCACGATGCGCGCCGTCTTGGGCGATAAACCCAACAGCAGTTTGATGGCGGCGTTGGTGCGGCTGCGGGCGCGCAGTTCCAGCACCTGGCCCAGCAGCACCAGGGTAGTGATCACCGCGGCAGCCTCGAAGTAGACTGGCACCACGCCCATGTCATTGACCACGGAGCGAGGGAAGATGCCCGGCGCAACGGTGGCTACTACACTGTAGATCCATGCCACCGCCACGCCGAGGCCGATGAGTGTGAACATGTTAAGGCTGAGGTTGACCAACGACTGCACGGCGCGGACGTAGAAGATCCAGCCGCCCCACAACACGACCGGGGTGGCCAAGGCCATCTCAATCCACTGGCGCCGCCCGGGGCTGATGAGTTCAGCCATCTGTTCAGGCCAGAACTCCGCGCCCATGGCACTCAGGAATACCGGCAGGGCCAGCGCGGCGCTGAACCAGAAACGGCGATTCATGTCGCGCAGTTCGGCGCTCTCCTCTTCCACCGCTGCCACGGTACGCGGCTCCAGCGCCATGCCGCACTTCGGGCAGTAGCCAGGATGGTCCTGGACCACCTCCGGGTGCATGGGGCAGGTATATTCAGTTCTCGTGGAAGGCGCAGGCGTTCCCAGCGGTTCCAGTGCCATGCCGCACTTGGGGCAACTCCCCGGACCCTGTTGCTTGATTTCGGGATGCATGGGGCAGGTATAAATAACGGATGCATCCGCCCGTTTGCGTTCAGTCGCCGCCTGATCGGAATGGCCATGCTGATGGCCAGCGTTACCGTGAGCCGGATGGAGCTCAGGCATCCCTCGCCGGGCATACTTCAATGGATCTGCCTTGAATTTATGCATGCAGCTCGCGCTGCAGAAGCGATAGCGATTGCCTTCGAACTCAACAGCGTATGCTGAGTCCGCAGAAACGCTCATGCCACAAACGGGGTCTTTTTCCATCATTTCCCAGCTTGTCCTGGATATGGCAGCGCAGAAACCTTCTCATCCCACGCAACGATTTCGTGCTTGTCAGACCACAGTCGTGACTATTTCTTTTTTCCAGCTCGACCACTACCTTCCTGCAGCATCATCTGATCCATCATCTGTTCCATCATCTGCTGCATTAAATCCATGCGCCTCTCCATCATCTGCTGGCGTCCTTCCATAGGCATTTTAGCCTCTGGCCCTGGCTTCATCTTGCTTCCATCATCATTCCGGGCCATTGAACCAGGCCCCATCATGCCGCGCATACGCCCCATCATTTCGTGCATCTGCCGCATATGCGCTTGCATCAAGTGGGCGCGCTCTTCCGGGTTATTCTCATTACGGGCACGGTCCATCGTTTCCCGCATGGCCTGCATCTGATCCTGCATCCGATCCATATCCATCATTCCATTGCCGCCCTGCATCATCATACCGGGAGGGACATCATTTCCCGACTCCGCCTCATGATGTTTGTCATCCCCCATTGCCGCCATCGACAATGCCGCTGAAACACATAACATCAATATAGGAAACCGGTACTTTCTTTCCATTTCTCGTCCTCCTCTTGTGTTATATCAGCCATCCTTCACCATCCACGCCATGAGCCTTGTCATTCACAGAGCTCCGGCATGAATAGCATTCTGATTCAGAGAATCTGACACCAACCTGACAAGGGCATTACAAAGTTGTAACGCACAATATCCATCGAATACCTATGGGGCTTGAAGCAATATTGCCTGCCCTCACTGGGGGATAATTTTCGCTTTCCCTATCATCACTCTGACTTTCGTACTCGACCCCTCGAAAGCAGGGCACCAAATCATGACAAAAATGTAATGGCGCCGTCACGCTCAGGACAGTGTGCACAAAATAGAATTTTTTATGTACGGCGCTGCAAAGCAGTTATTTTCACAAAGGAAGGAGGTGTATGTCATGAAAAAATATCTCATCTATTCAATCATCCCTGCGGCGTTGGCGTTTGGAGCCCCCAACGCAATCGCCAAGGAAATCGGTCATGACAACTGCGGCGGCACCCAAACCGTCGAAGTGCCAGGCATGGGCAATGTCAATGAAGCGGCGCTTCAGCGACACATCGATGAAACGCAGGCTCGCCTGAACAGACACGCGACGCGCGGGTATTGGCCTACCGCGCGAAATGCCAAGAGTCACTTGGAGTCCATGCAGCGCGCCATGATTCGACTGCATGATCAGATGGTTAATACTGGCTGTGCTGGCGCTGTACATGGCGCGAGCTTGAAAACCCGGATAAGCGTACTGGAAGAGCGCGCCACAAAATAGGCGCCAGCGATTCTTTTGAATCCGAGAATTATTGAGAGAAGGAGGAACCGGTATGGGCCCGGTCCCTCCTTTCTTTCTATACAATCCAGGCGCGGGATCGGATAATTGTACGAGCCGGCATGTCTCGCCGATTTCTCACATTATGGACATAATCCTCGATGCAGCCAGATAGGCCCTGTTCTTTGACCTGGATAATGCGCCGAGAATACGTGGTGACTTACCGTTGGTTCTTTCTAGCGCTAGACCTCCAATATTCATAGATGAAACTGCTTATCGTAGAGGACGAGAAAAAAATTGGCGAATACCTTCGCCAAGGGATGACCGAAGCCGGTTTCATCGTCAATCTCTCCCGTAACGGCATGGACGGTAATCACCTCGCCATGACGGAGAAATTTGACCTGATCATCCTCGATATCATGTTGCCGGATCTCGATGGCTTGCACATCCTGAAATCCCTGCGCGAGGCCGGCAATAAAGTGCCCGTACTTATTCTGACCGCGCACGGCAGTGTAGAAGACCGCGTCACCGGGCTTGAGCTCGGAGCCGACGATTACCTGGTCAAACCATTCGCATTTTCCGAGCTGTTGGCTCGAGTACGCACGCTGTTGCGCCGAGGCGCATCCCCCGTGGTTGAAACGACGCTCAGAATCTCCGATCTTGAACTTGACCTGCAAAAACATCGGGTTTCACGTGGGGGGCAGCGCATCCACCTGACTACCAAAGAATTTTCCTTGCTGGAGCTCCTGTTACGTCGTCGTGGCGAGGTATTGCCGCGATCCCTGATAGCCTCGCTTGTGTGGGATATGAACTTCGACAGCGACACCAACGTCATTGACGTCGCCATTCGGCGGTTGCGGGCAAAAATCGACGATAACTACGATCACAAGCTCATACATACAATACGCGGAATGGGATACATGATGGATTCGACGCCTGCTCCCTGATGCGCCGCCTACCCCTTTCCCTGGCATTACGTCTGACATTGCTCTTCGGTAGCGTGTCCGCTGTCGTCTTTTTTATCTTTGGATGGCTCATCCTGCACTCGATAGAAAGGCATTTCATCGAGGAAGATATGAGCGAACTCAACATCATAATGGCGGCCATCCAGAACTATCTATCTGAAGCCCGCTCACCCCAGGAACTTGTCCTGGCTGAAGACCGGTTTAACGACGTCCTGACAGGGCATCACTCTGCCTCGCTCTATATAGCCGATTCGAACGGACAAAGGATCTATACCAGCGGCGGGCCGGATCTCTCCGGCATTGTATCGAGGTTTCGCCCCGGCAACTCGGGCGACACAATACAAATTCTGAACGATGCCGAGCACAACTACAGAGTACTGACTCGCCGCATCACAAATGCTTCCATTGAAGCCATGCCATCGTACACGGCAGCCACTGCCGTCCTGATCGATTATCACCTGAAATTTCTCGAGGAATTCCATTATACGCTCTGGCTCATGATAGCAAGCAGCATTCTACTGACTGGACTGATGGGCTGGCGTGCGGTCCATTACGGTCACATCCCTCTGCGCGATATCATCACCCAGATTCGACGCATCAGTGCCAACGAACTGAATACGCGCCTGTCTCCAGAAGCGATGCCGAGCGAGCTGATCGAGCTGGCGTCGTCGTTTAATGACATGATGGAGCGCATGGAAAGCGCTTTTGGCAGACTCAAAAATTATTCTGCCGATATTGCGCATGAACTCCGCACCCCCATAACCAATCTGATGACGCAGACGCAAGTTGCGCTTACGCGCGCACGCTCCATCGATGAGTACCGAGAGGTGCTTTACTCCAACATGGAAGAATACGAACGCATGACACAGATGGTCGGCGATATGCTTTTTCTGGCGCAGGCTGAAAATGGTTTATGCGCCCCGGCCGCGGACAATGTGAATCTTGCAGATGAAGTGCGCGGACTGTTCGATTACTACGAGGCCTGGGCAGAGGAACGTGGCGTAACGCTAAACCTGGAAGGTGTGGCCTCGGCACGGGGAGATCGATTGATGCTGCGACGCGTACTGAGCAATCTATTATCCAACGCTATTCGGCATACGCCCCCAGGGCTATCTGTGCAAGTATCTCTGGATGATTCGGGAGATCATGAGGTAAATATCACCGTCGAGAATCCAGGCACGGCGATTCCTCCAGAACATATCCCCAGGATATTTGACCGGTTCTACCGCATTGATCCTTTACATCATCGGGAAAATGATGGAATCGGCCTGGGTCTCGCCATTGCCAAATCCATTGTTGACGCACATTTCGGGAAAATTGACGTGATTTCAACCCACGGGCTTACGCGATTTTACCTCATCCTTCCAAAAAGCCAGATTGCTTGATTGACGCACTCTGACCACGTTCTTCTACCTGAAGTCGCCAAATCTGAACCACCTGCGCGACCTGTTGTCGCACCCAGGCGACCCGAACGCAAGAGAAACCTCGTTTACTTGCTGTAGAACTCATTTTGGCAGGGCCTCAAAATCAGGTAGTGTTTCCTGGCGACCGGGACACAAAATCGGTTCTTTTGAATCTCAATGCCTTAAGACACATGGGCGTAAATGGCAACGCGGAGATACCCATGTGTTACAGTCTGGGCATGGAACTGTCAGCACTCCCCGGCAACGACCCGGCGGATCGCCCGGACGGATCCCGGTGGCAGATCCCGGCTCGGCAGGTCTGCCTTGCCGTGTTGTTCGCCCTCGCCGCAGGCTGCGCCGGAATCGATGCCCCGCCGCCGGGCCAGCCGGGCGCCGCTGCGCCCCTGCATCGCGAAACGCATGACGCGCTGGTCATGCCGCGAACGGGGGTGACGGTGCCGGCGCTGGATCTGGTCGATCAGCGGGGCCGGCCCTTCGACCCGGACCGCCTGCTCGGCCGCTGGACCCTGCTGATCTTCGGCTACACCCACTGTCCGGACTACTGTCCGGCCACCCTGCTGACCCTGAACCGGGCATTGCAGGCGTTCGAACGGGAGGATCCCGCCCTGTCCGCGCGACTCCAGGTGGTGCTCGTATCGGTCGATCCCTTCCGCGACACGCCGGAGGTGCTGGCGGGCTACATCAGCTATTTCAATCCCGGCTTCCTCGCCGCCACCGGCGCCCCCGCGGACCTGAAACGTCTCGTCCTGCAGCTGGGCGCGAACTACAGCTATGCCGACACCGCCAGCGGCCGCCTGATCCATGACGTCGGACGCCGGCCAGAGGGCGACTACGCGGTGAATCACGACGCCGGGCTGTTCGCCTTCGACAGGCGGGGGCGTTTCTTCGAGCGCATCGATCCCCCGCTGGACGACGAACGCCTCGCCGCCCTGCTGGCGCGGATCCAGGCGCATGACGCGCCCGGCCCCTGAACTTGACAGTCCGCCACCGGGCTTTGCTATAGTCAGAACATGTACGCACCGATGCCCACCAAGCCCGACCTCCGCAAACGACTGTGGCCCTGTCAGACATTGCCGTCCGCGGTGGACTGTCCTTATCTCTGAACTGATGCAGGAACATCCAGCAGCAACCGCGGGTCCGTGACCGCGATTGCCTCATCTCGCCTCACCCGGGCCCGCCGCCACGCACCAAAGGGGCCTATATGACACATGCCACGTTCAATCCGGATCGTCACGGCGTCCCGCTGGGGATCCTGCTCGCCGCGCTCGCGGCGATCGGTTTCTCGGGCAAGGCGATCCTCGTCAAGCTCGCCTATGCAGACGCGGTCGACCCGGTCACCCTGCTGGCGTTGCGCATGCTGTTCTCACTGCCCTTTTTCCTCGCGGCCGCCGTATGGAAGCACAACGGCGCCGACGCCCCGCCGCTGAGGCATCGAGACTACGGGGCCGTCATCCTCCTCGGGCTGATCGGCTACTATCTCTCGAGCCTGCTCGACTTCATGGGACTGCAATACATCTCGGCCGGCCTCGAACGCCTGATTCTGTTTCTGTATCCGACGCTGGTGGTATTGCTGTCGGCGGCGTTCCTGCGCCGTCCGGTCGGACTCCGCGAGGCCGTCGCCCTGCTGCTCAGCTATGGCGGCATCGCCCTCGTGTTCCTGCATGATCTCGCCCGCCAGGGCGGCGAGGGCCTGGTGCTGGGCGCGGCGCTGGTATTCGCCAGCACGCTCACCTACGCCGCCTATCTGGTGGGTATCGGGGCCGTGGTCGCGCGCCTGGGCGCGATGCGCCTCACCGCCTACGCGATGCTGGTGGCGAGCGCGGCGGTGCTGCTGCAGTTCGCCCTGACCCATCCCTGGTCGGCGCTGGCGCTGCCCGGCCGCGTCTATCTCCTCGCCCTCGCCATGGCGCTCTTTTCCACAGTGCTGCCGGTGTTCATGCTGTCGGCAAGCATCCGGATGATCGGCGCCGGCCACACCGCGCTGATCGGGTCGATCGGCCCGGTCGCGACCCTCGTGCTCGCCTACCTGTTCCTGGGGGAGCCGTTTTCGAGCCAGCAGTCCGCGGGGGCCGCGCTTGTCCTTACCGGGGTGTTGGTTATCACGATCCGGAGGCGATGAGCGAGGGAGCGGCCGATTCCGCACACCGGGCGCGCTCCCATAACTCAGCACTGTCCTATATACTTCAGGCGACCCGCGTACTGAACCAGGATGGCACCCAAACCTGCCGGCGGACGTCGTATCATACCGGCGATGGGAATTACCATCGCGAGCGGATCAGGAAAATCATGAGCCAGAGAAATATGACATTCGCGCTGATCGCGGCGACTGGCCTGGGCCTTTCGCATGCTGGCTTCGGCGCAACCGAGCCTGACAATCCGATGGAAGCCGTCGTTGTAACCGTCTCCGGCCTCAATGGTCCGGGGCTGGTCATCCAGTATGCGAGCGGGGTAACGCAGCCTATCGACGCAAACGGAGAGTTCCGCCGCTTCGGCACGCGTACAGGCGGCCTAGCCGCAGTCAGCATCCTGACACAACCGCAGGGGGCATACTGTACAGCGTCGAATACGGGTAATGGTTCAACAGCCGGAGATACCATATTCATCAATGTAGATTGCATCTCCGCACACCGTCTGGGAGGCAACGTGACTGGGTTGAGCGGCCAGGGCCTGCGCCTGCGCCGCGACGACGGAGCGAGCCTCGCGATCGCCGCCGACGGGGACTTTACCTTTCCGGGCGTGCTGCCGGCGGACCACGCCTATGAGGTTACGATCGAGGCGCAACCGGACCAATCCGTATGTGAAGTCTCCCGGGGCGTTGGTCGTATCGGTGTTGGTGACGTGAGCGATGTGGCGGTGACCTGCCGAACAACCGCCTCGGGATTCGCTTATGTCCTGAACACCGCCGCGAAGAACATCGCGATCTTCCGCATCGATGCCGGCAGCGGGAAACTGACGGCCGCGGGAAACCCGGTCCCGGCCGGGAAGGATCCGCTCTCGCTCACCATCGACCCGCTCGGGCGCTTCGCCTATGTGGCGAACTACGGCTCCAACAACATCCTGGTCTATCGCATCGACCGCGCCACCGGCGCCCTGACCGCGGCGGCGACGCCCATCGCGATGGGCGACTACCCCATCTCCATCGCACTCGACCCCGCCGGACGTTTTGCCTATGTGGCGAATTCCGGCTCCGGCAGCATCGGCGTCTATCGCGTCGACCCTTCCAGCGGCGCCCTGAGCGCCGCGGGCAACCCGGTCGCGACCGGGGCATTCCCGATCTTCATCACCCTGGACCCCGCCGGCCGCTTCGCGTACGTCGTAAATTACGGCGCGAGCACCGTAAGCAGTTACCGCGTTGACGCTGCCAGCGGAATGCTCGCCTCCTCCGCGCCCCCGGCGCAAACCGGCGCGTTTCCGTTCTCGATCACGCTGGACCCTGCGGGCCGTCATGCCTATGTCGCCAATTCCGGCGCGAACACCGTCTCCAGCTATCGGCTGGATCCCGACACCGGTGCACTGATCAGCACCGGCACGCCCGTGAAGGCGGGCGCCGATCCGCAATTCATCGGCATCGATCCCGCGGGCCGCTATGCCTACGTGACCAACTACAGCTCCAACAACATTTCCGTCTATCGCATCGACCCCGCCACCGGTGCGCTCCGATCCACCGGCGCGCCGGTCACCGCCGGTGGAATTCCGATTTCGCTCTCAATGGCCCCTGATGGAAAGTTTGCCTATGTGGCGACATTGAACGCGAAGGACAATATCTCGACCTACCGCGTCAATCCCAAGACGGGCCGGCTCGCCGCGGTGGGGACGCGCGGCGGCGCGAACTGGTTTTCATTCACCGAGCGTTAGTCTGACAGAGAGGCCGAAAATCCTGGCCGAGAGAGATCAGGCCCGAGGCTACCAGCGAATATCCGGGATCCGTCATGCATGTCCCCATCCGGCGGAACTGGAATTCCTCTCGAGATTGGCCGGCCAGGAAAACGGCGACGGCGCCCCCGCCGAGACCGTGGCCGCAGGCTTACGTGACAAAAGACCTGAAGTATTGATTCCCGACCGGCGCGGGAATGACAACCGGACGCCTGATCGAAATATGATGTCCGAGTCTGAACCAGGCCCCAGGTAAAAATCTAATCGCCGGTCTGATCGGTTTCAGACGGTGAATGGACATCACGGCCGCGGCATTCCAGATACATTGCGGGCCCGGCGCTCTTCTCGCCGGCCATTGACTCGTAGTATTCACCGGCGCCATCGTGCTTGATGAGCAATACATGGCGCAATGAATCATCTCCGGCCCCGCCATACTCCCAGATCCGGTCGAATCCCCGGGTCCTGAAGGCCGACTCATGTTCGGCTCCCGCGCTGATGACGCCGCCACGGGAATATCCCTGGTATACAACCGCCTCGAATACGATCTCGTCCCACTTGCCGTATTCCTTTTTGCATTCCCAGGCCTCGGCCAACTCGGCGCCGCACGCCAGCGGCGCGGCCAGCATCAGCGTGAGCGCGGCATACTTTTTTATCTCGATCATGCTGACGTGTCCTTCCGGGATGGATGTCCGGGCCGGGTGTACGAGGCTACTTCTCCGGAACCGGCATGGCATCCGCGCCCGCGGTCGCCGGATATCTGGCAAACAGCTCCGTAATGACGCGGTCGATGGCTGGCGCGGGATCATTCAGCGTCTCCTCGGAGAGCCGGCCCTCGGCGACGCCCTCCCATACGAGTTGCATACGCGCCGCATCCACGACATCGACATTCACGGTTCCGACCTTGTAATTGTCCACGAACACATCGGTGTCATACATCGGCCAGGCGGTGTAAAGACCCGCCCGATAGGTGTGGTATCCGCGGACGACGACGGGCGAAGACACGGCATGCACCTCGCTCTGCTGGCTGACATTCGTATTGAAATTGACCAGCAGGTCGGGGTTCTCTTCCACGTAAGCATAGCCACGGACCTCGAGCTGATGCTGGATCGACTCTTTGAACTGGGTGGTGATCAGGGTGGTGTAGCCGGCGCGATCCGTACCGGGCTCTTTTACGAAGCCAAAGGTCTTGTACGA